>JBATHL010000512.1:0-10683 GCA_049666745.1 Gammaproteobacteria bacterium | reverse complement strand
TTTTCCTACATGGAACTGCTGGTCGCGACCCTGCTGATCGCGATCATGCTGGTGCCGGCGCTCGAGGCAATGCAAAGCGGCATCCAGGGCAGCGGTGTGCATACGCAACTCGCGCAGAACCAGTATCGGATGATCTCGAAGATGGAAGAAACGCTGGCGCTACCGTTTAGCGAGTTGCTGGAACAGGCTGACCTGGTTGCTAACCCCACAGTACTGATTCCCGCTCCGTATTCAGATGCCGCGGGCACCGAATCGCGTCGTCTCGTGTTTCTGGCGCGCTACGATGGCGATGATGCCGATGGCGATAAGGACCCATTCACAGGCACCGACGCGGGTTTGCTGTGGGTGCGGGTGACGATAGAAGACAGGCCGCGGTCACTGGAGACCGTGATCGTTGAATAGCATTCTGCAAAATCGACCATCAACCGGAGGGCACTCCAGATGGCATGGTTTCACCTACGTCGAGTTGATGATTACGCTCGCGATCGCGTCACTGATCATTGTCGGCCTCACCGGCGTAGTCGGTCAGGCGCTGCAATCGCAGGACGCAGTTTCAGAAACCAACCGGCTCACGCGTGACGCCCGTTTCGCGATGCAACGCATGCTGCGCACGGTTTCCGGTTCGCGCAGGTTGCTACTGCCGCTAAAGGATAATCCCAACACCAACTGGCCCGAACATATCCGCGAACAGACGTTGCCGCCGTCGCCCCCGGTCGGTGCCAGCACTTTCGCGACCGCGGTGCTCGCGGTGACACTGCCGGCCGATATCGATCTGGATAGCGACGGTGTACCCGATGCCGACGACGATCAGGATGGGCTGATCGATGAAGACCTGCCGAACGACAACCATCACGATTTTTTCCCCGGCATCATGCTGATCGACGATGACGGCGATGGCACCGTGGATGAAGGTAGCGGCTGGGCCGACGACGACGAAGATGGTGCAGAGAACGACGACCCGCAGGACGGCATCGACAACGATGGCGACGGTAATATCGATGATGATCCGGCTTCGGACAATAATAGTGATGGCTGTCCGGGGACCTGTGGCGTCGATGACGATGGCGATGGAGCCATCGATGAAGGCAACGGCGATGACGACGATGAAGACGGCTATACCTTCGACGATCCCTACGATCCGGTGGTATTTTATTTAAGCGCCAACCAGCTGATCGAGCGCATGCCGGCGCCCTGGGATACCGATGGTATCAGCGTGCCCGATGGGCCGGTCGACGGGCGCGATTTTATCGAATCGGTGATTGCCGACAACGTCACCCGCTTTCGCGTCGAGCGCCTCGATAACGGCAGCGTGGTCGAAATCATCGAGCTCACACTTGAACTCACCAGTCCGCTCAGCGGCGAAAGCGTAAGCCTGCAAAGCCAGGTTCGGATCGGGGGTGCGTTGTGATCCGCTCGGCGAAACAAACCGGCTATATCCTGCTGCCGGTGATCGTCGTGATCACGCTGGTGGCCGCGATCGCGTTGCTGATGAACACTGAAAGTGCACTCGAAAGCAACACGGCCGCCACCGAACTCGACGCGCAACAGGCACAATACGTCGCCGGGGCGGGGATGAATCACGCGTTGTGGCTGGCTCAGCAACAAGGTTGCGGCGTCTACAGCGACCTCACCGGCGTCAGTCTCGGTAATGATCAATACACCACCATCCTGACCACCGATCTTGGTAGCACCACGAGTTACTCGATCACGGTGGACCAGGACAGCTGGATCCGCAATGATCTGCCAACCATTAACAAGGCAACGGATCTCAAATTACATACCCGTTTCGAGACCGGTAATATCGAACGCCCATTGCTGCGCTACGACCTGAGCTCAATACCGGCGAATTCCAAGATCCTGTCTGCCACCGCGTGGTTTTTTGTCACCAACGTCCACCCCGAAGGTCCGGTCGATATCCATGTATCAACCACCGACTGGCTGGAGACTGACGCGACCTGGGATTCGATGGGTGACAAGATCGATAAGGTGGTTATGTCAACTATTCCACCTCAAGCAACGGCGAATGTCTGGGTATCCGCAAATCTGACTTCGCAGGTGCAAGCCTGGGTCAATGGACAAACCAATTATGGTATCACGCTGAATTCGACCAGCGAGGGCAGCCATGGGCAGTACAACAGCATCGAATCGGCGAATCCACCCTATCTCGAAGTGATCGTTGGCGGCCCACCGACGTCACCGGCGACCCTGAAAGCGGCAGGTACGCTGGCAAATGGAACAACCCGCTCGATTACCCGCGATGATGTCATCCTTAACCAGCAGCCACAATCTTTTGCGCAGGTCAGGGTGACCCCTGGAACTGGCAAGGATGCTGTGCTCGACTCGTTTTACAACAATCGCAACCACGGCGACTATCGACTTGACGTTGATTCCGTGGGTACCTTAGAGCATGTACTGATCCAGTTCGATGTGCCGGCGATTCCGCCCGGAGCCAGGATATTGTCGGCCCGGCTCGGGCTATATCACACGATCACCAACGGGACGCCTGTCAATCCGGGCATCGATATACATCGTGTTACCCGCGACTGGATCGAGGGGACCATGTCGGGGACCGGTACCGCCGACGGTGCGACCTGGGATACCTGGGACGGTAGCAATACCTGGACCCAGGCCGGGGGCGATTTTGATATAGCGCCTGTGGCCTCCGATTCCGTGTCTGCAGCAATTATTGACTGGGAATCCTGGGAAATCGGTGAACTGGTACAGGGCTGGATCGACGACACCTACCCCAATTACGGCTTGTTGCTCAAAGGTACGGGCAGTATTGACGTCAGTTTTGCGTCGAAGGAAGACGCCGATCCGGAGTTGCATCCCAGGCTTTTGATCACTTACGCCTGCGCCTGCGGCGAAATCTGCGTGACGCCGCAGGGTAGCGGCAACCTGTTGATGGTCGTGATCAACCCGACCACGCTGGTGGCCGAGGATCAGCAGGGGAAGGACCTGTTTGAATCCTGGGGTTACACGGTCTCGGTGATCGGTGAAAGCGCCAACCAGACGAGCTACGACGCCGCTGTCGCGATCAATGACGTCGTGTTTATCTCCGAAACAGTCAATTCCAACTCGGTCGGCACCAAGCTGGTTGATGCGCCGATCGGCGTAGTCAGCCAGGACGGCGACTACAACCCCGATCTCGGACTTGCCACCGGCAGCACACTCAAGGTTGGAACCGATATTGACATCACCAGCACCGACCACTACATAACCCGCGTATTTCCGGTCGGCCCGCTACCGATCTACGCGGCCGACATGGAACAGCTGGTCACGTCGGGTGCCCTGACCGCCGATCAGCAATCCCTGGCAGAAATCGGCGGTGACGCGTCGCTGGTGGTGCTGGACAAAGGCGATGCGATGGAAGGCGGCGGCAACGCTGTAGGCCGGCGCGTAGTCCTACCGCTAGGAACCCGCTACCGATTCAACTGGGACTACCTCAACGCCAACGGCCGGGTGCTGGTGCAGCGCGCACTGACCTGGGGGATGGGAGAGATCACGTTAGCCAAGCCGAAGATTTTACTGGTAGTCGGCGACGAGATCACGCTGGCTTCCCGAGATACTGGACGCAGGAACCTGATGGAATCCTGGGGTTACGAAGTTTCAATTATCGATGACAATGCCGCGCAGGCCGATTTCGATAGCAAGGCCGCGGCGGTCGACGTGGTCTATGTTTCGGGCACCGTATCGGGTCCATCTCTGCTCGATAAGCTGACTGGATCGCCGACACCGATTGTTAACGAGATCAATGGCAAGCTGGATAATTTTGGCTTTAGTAGTTCGACCAGCGGTAGCGTGACGGCAAGCGCTTTCAGTGTGACCAATGCATCGCACTATATTTCCGAGCCCTTCGCCGGCAATCCGGTCACCTTTTTTACCACCGGCCTGGCGATGCCGGTACCCGGTGGCACGTTGGCACCGGATCTGCAGACCGTCGGCGAAACCGCTGGATCGACGCCGGCACTGGTAACGCTAGACACCGCTGCGACACGCTGGGATGGAAACCCGGCCCCGGCGCGGCGTGTGCATCTACCATTCACCAATGCGGAAACCAGCCAGCTGACCGTGGACGGGGAAACTTTGATGAAACGTGCCATCGAATGGGCTGGCGGAGCCGGTTGCGTTAGCTTGAAACCGCTGCTGTTAGTCGTCGGCGATGCGACCACGCTGTCCAGCAAGGATTCCGGCATGAAATCCCTGATACAGTCCTGGTGTTACGCCGTCAGCGTGATCGACGACGGTGCCAGTCAGGCCAGCTTCGATGCGGCCGCGGCGGCGGCGGACGTGGTCTACGTGTCGGGTACTACCTCGGGTCCGTCGTTGCAGGATAAGCTGACTGGTTCGCCGACGCCGATCGTCAACGAGATCAACGGCAAGCTTGATAACTTCGGCTTTTCCAGTTCGACCGGCTCGAGCGTGACCGCAAGCGCTTTTAGCGCAACCAGTGGGTCGCACTATATTTCGGAACCTTTCGCTGGCGGTCCGGTAACCTTTTTCACTACCGACCTGGCGATGCCGGTGCCCGGTGGCACGCTGGCGCCGGACCTGCAGACCGTCGGCGAAACCACCGGCGCGATTCCGGCGCTGGTAACCCTCGACAGCGGCGCCCAGCGCTGGGATGCGACTCCGGCCCCGGCGCGGCGTGTGCACCTGCCATTCACCAATGCGGAAACCAGCCAGTTGACCGCGGACGGGGAAACCCTGATGCGGCGTTCGCTCGAGTGGGCCGCGTCGACGGCTGCTGCCTCATGCGACACGGACTACACGCCGGATACCAAGCTCAGCGAATTCTCCACCAGCGCCTATGGCTCCAATAACATCCAGGGGATGACCTATCTCCCCGCGGGGACGAGTTTCAACGGCGTCGCGGCGCCCGCCGACGGCGCCTGGATCAGCGTCAATTACGCCGACGGCAGATTCTATATGACGGATATGGTGGGCAATTACCTGACCGACCTGGCGCCGCCCATCGGCGCGCCTACCGGCGTCGCCTACGTCGCTTCCGGCACCTGGGCTGATCACCTCGCGGTGATCAATCAGAGCGTAGCCGAGATACAGTATTACGATCTCAACGGGACGCTGGCGGGTTCCTTTTCCACGATCGCGATTGGCTCGGCGGTGGCGACAGGCGTCACCTTCATCGGCACCACGTCCGGCGGCGTCTACGACGATCACCTGGCGATATCCGACTCGAACGCGGACAGGGTGTTTCTCGTAACCCAGGGCGGTACCCTGATCTCCAGTTTCGATACCTTGTCGTTCTCGCTGCGGACCAACGACCTGGCCCACATGCCGGGCAGCGACAAACTGCTGCTGCTCGACCGGGACGCGATCGCGTTCAGCGTCGACTTCAGCGGAACCGTCCTCGGACAATACGATGTGGCACCGTTTGGCATCACCGTCCCCGAAGCCGTCGCCATCAACACCGTGACCTGTGACCACGTGGTCGGCGACGACACGCCGGACCTGGTGGTGACGCTGAACCAGGCCGGCGGTGGTGGCGGACCAGGCTACACAGAGCTGTACCAGACCTGGAGTGCGACCAACGACGATACCTGGCAAACCGTTGGTCTCGGCGCGTTCGGCGTGCCGGCGAATGCGGTGGTCGAAGTGGCGATAGTTAACAGTGATGCCGGTAAGGAATATTTCGGTGGAGTACGCACTGTGGGTTCGGCCCTGGAGAGGCGTTTCCAGTTGCACGAGGCCGAGGGTGGCGGTGTCGATACCGTGACCCTGCACGTACAGGCCGACGCCAGCAGCCAGATTCAACATTACTCCGATAAAAGTAGCCGGGTCAGTTTTATCCTGCTCGGATACTGGACGGGCGCAGTTTATGTCGAGCGCTTTGACGCGTTCAAGGCAGGCGCGAGTGCGAGCTGGCAGACGCACAATCTGGGCGCCTACGGCGTCGGCCTGAACCAGGTCGCCGAGATCGCGCTGTCGCAAACCAGCACCTCGGCCGAGTGGCAGGTCGGCCTGCGGCGCTCCGGCTCCAGCCAGTCGCGGCAGGTCACCCTGCATGAAGCCGAGGCCGGGGGTATCGACATGGTGTCGATGCTGGTCGAAAGCGATGCATCTTCACTGATCGAGGTCTATGCCCAGTCCGACTCGGTCGTCGATTTCCACCTGCTCGGCTACTGGAGTACACCACCCGGCACCTATACTGAAACCGGCGGCGTGCAGGCGCAGGCGCTGTCCGCTTCAACCTGGGAGCTGACTAGTCTGGCCGGCTTTGGTGTGCCGGCTGATTCGGTTGCACAATTTGTTATATCCAACCAGATCGACAACTTTAGTCGCGAGCTGGGCGTTCGCGAGGTGGGTTCGGGCAACAATCGTGTCGTCGAGCTGCAGGAAGCGGAATCGGGTGGCGGCGACCTCGGTACGATGCACGTTAATGTGGATTCGGCTTCCAGCATCGAGTGGTACTCGGCTTCGGGTACCTCGGAGCGGTTCTTCTACCCGGTCGGCTGGTGGGTACTATCCCCGTGATCATTAAAGAAAAAGCCGTTTCAGCCGATATATGGCCCGATGCCGCTGCGGAAGCTATCCGTATGCATAATTTTTGGGACAGAATAAGTTGAAAATAAATCTACCCAGTCATTTACGTTCGGTGTGGTCGAGCACGCGCTACGAGTCGCCCGAGCTGACCCGTTTCGCCCGTCAGAAATCGGTTGCAGAGGCGCGCAAGGGGCTGGTGGCAATGAGCATATTGACCATAATGATTTTACTGATCGAGGGTATGCTATACGTCAGATTCGCGCTGGATCCGCTGTATCTCTATACTTGCGCGATCCTGGTGATGCTGTCGTTCAACATGATGTTCGCCGCGCGCACGGTCAGCGATCCGCAGGCATTGCATCTGCTCGGTATTACGCTGCTGGTGGTTTCCGGCAGCGCCTTCGTTTTACTCGCGCACTATCAGCAAGTGTTTCACCCGATGCTATTCGCCAGTGTCGCGATGCTTTTCATCGTCATCCCGATGATGTCGTGGGGTCTCGGCGAAGCGCTCGCGGTTACGCTGTTGATTTACACCATGTTTACCCTGTCGACGCTCAATGCGAATTTCAATTTTGCCGAGCAGAGCCTGTGGACCCTGCAATTCATCATGCTGGGTGCGAGTGCGGTGAGCCTGTCGCTGGTGGTACGCAACGTCAAGCTGCGCAAGCACGATATCGCGACCCAGCACGACCTGGTGGTCGCGCATGAACATATTACCGATCTGTCGAATCGCGACCCGTTAACCGGTGCCTGGAATCGACGTTACTTCGACCTTAAGTTCGAGTGCTACCTGCAACAGTGTCGCGACAATCAGAATCAATTCCACTTCATGCTGCTCGACGTCGACGATTTCAAAACCCTCAACGATGAATGCGGCCATGAAAGCGGCGACCAGGTCCTTAAGCATATCGGCCAGGCCTTCGAAAGCGTATTGGCCGGAAACGGCAGTATCGTGCGCATGGGTGGCGACGAGTTCGCGGTGATTTTCGCCGACCTCGATCCCAGGGTAATTGCCATCCGCGGATTGAAACAATTCTGCGATTTAAACGCGGCGAGCAAGCACGACCTGGTAACCAGGGCCAGCGTCAGTATCGGCGTCGCCAGCGTACCGCCCGATATCGAGGTCAGCTACCGCCAGCTCTATAAACAGGCAGATCTCGCGCTTTACCAGGCGAAAAGTCTCAAGGATGACGATCGGGCGCCACCGAATATCGTTGTCAGCGTGCTGCGAGACCCCAATGACGTGTTCAGCAGTACCCAGAGCCTGTGGAAGGTGCCGGAAACCGGCAACGTGATCAACCAGGGCTGAATGATCTTGTCGGCCTGAGCACTAAGGAAAAACGGCTTGCAGCCGATGTATCGACTAATTACCGAAACGGAAGTATCCGTATGAGCAATCATTGGGACAAGGTGACGATCGAGGCGAACCTGATCTCGCTGCCCGATATTTATTGGCGCCTGAAGGAAATTATCGATGCGCGCGACTACTCAATGCAGGACGTGGCGCAACTGATTGTCTATGACCCAGGCCTGACCGCACGCATGCTGCGTATCGTCAATAGCGCCTATTTCGGCTTTTCCGCCAAAATTGATACGGTTAACCATGCGGTGTCGATCCTCGGCGTGCAGCAGATACAGGACCTGGTGTTGACGACTTCTATTGCCGACGCCCTCGGTGACTATGAATGCGAGCATCTCGACATCAGGCAGTTCTGGATGCGCAGTGTCTATCGCGCTATCGCTGCACGAGAACTCGCGGTGGTATGCAACCTGATGGACAGCGAGCGCATGTTCGTCGCCGGACTGCTGAGTGGCATCGGGCACCTCATCATGTACAAGTCGGTACCGGTGCTGGCGCAGCAGGCACAACGGCAGGCGCGTGAATCCGGCAGGCCGCTGTACCTGGTCGAACGCGAGGTGACCGGCTTCGATCATGCCCAGGTGGCGGCCGTGCTGATGAAGAACTGGAAATTACCAGCGAGCCTGGTAACTGTTATCAAGCATCACCTCGAGTTTGATGCGGATGCGGATTACCTTCTCGAAGCCGCGATCGTGCATATGGCCGCGCTGTTTGGTGAAGCGTTTGCGCAGAATATGCAGCTCGACGAGGTTCTGGTCAGCGCTAACAGTCAGGCCTGGGATATAACCGGGCTGGATACCGGACAATGTGAAGCGGTTGACGTGGTGGTTGCCGGGCAATTGAATGGCGTCGTCAGCATGCTGTTCCCCAAACTGCAGCTTGCCGCCGGATAAGACCTGTCTGCGATGGCCTAAACCGTACTGAATCCCTGTTCGCGGGCCGGTTTCAGCACCGCTTGCCGCCTGGCATTGGTGTAATTTATATATTCCTGCCCAGGCGTCGAATGCTACTGGCGACGGCGGTCACAAAACCTGCAAATACCTTTCAACTAAACCGGGAATTGGCCGATAACGGTTTATGAACCGTGTAATTTTTCACCTATAAGCCCATGACGATACTACAAAAACTCAGACGCAAGGCTGCATCATCGGCAAAGCTTTCCAGCCCCGGCCTGATTGGGCTCGATATCGGTTCCGATCGACTCCACATGTGTCAGATTCGTCCGCTGGAGCACGGCAGATTTTCAATTACCGCGAAGGCATCGATCGAATTCGAGGGTAGTCGTGAAGAATTACTGGCGACCCCGAAAAAGTTCAAGGGTTTGATCGGAGGCGCGCTCAAAAGCAAAAATTTCAAGGGCAAAAAGGTCGTTGCGCTGATGCCCTGGAACGAAGTTAAGATCATCCTGCTGACTTACAAGGCCAGCGTCAGTGACGTGGATGGCGAAGTGATCAAAATGCTGAGCAAGCGTATCGACGGCCCGATCGACGACTATGTTGTCGACTATGTGCCGGTGCGTTCCAAGCCGGGTGACGAAGAGCACATGGTAGTGGCCACGCTTGCCGACAAGGAAAAAGTCAACAGCCTGCTACAGGCATTGATAAGCTGCGGGCTCGAGGTGGATTCGCTCGACATCGCACCCACCGCGTTGCGCCGTATCGTCAGCGCACTTTACACCGGTCATGCCGCCGACAACGTGCTGATGATCCATAGCTACCGCGATGAGTCCTACCTGACCGTCATTTCGGGTAGAAGGCTGCTGTTCAATCAGTCGGTTGCTTTCGGCGAAAAAATATTACTCGATCGCATCGCGCGTGAACTCGATATTTCGAGCAGCCAGGCACTGGCGCTGGTGCTCGATAATGGCTTGCAAAAACAAATGCTGGCGCATGCGGTCGGTAGCGAATCCGGTAGCGATGTCTGCGCGACATTGCTTGAGATTGTTAAACCCTGCTTTCTCGATCTGGTCAATGAAATCAACCGTGTGCTGGTGTTTACCGCGTCGGAAACCCACGGCGTACCGGTGAGCCGGGTGTGCCTGCTCGGTAGTGTCGCGCATTGGCCGGGTGCGCAGGAAGTTTTGCTGACGATGCTCGACTTCGATACTCCCAACGGCCAGACCGAATTCACCCAGGTGTTCGAGGATGAAGATGAAAATACCCGTATCCCCTGGTCCGGGCTGTTTTCGGATATTTCAATTGCGATGGGGCTGGCGTTGAGGGGACTGGTCGATCATGAATGAAATAGACCTGTTCCCCGAGGATTTGCGCAGGCAACTGCTGTTTACGCGCTGGTTCAAGTTAACAGGTTTCACGGTCGTTCTGTTGACGCTCGTATCGGTGGTTGCCTTCTTGCTGTTGCGCGAGGCTAGCACCCGGATCGATGAACAGATTCAGTTTTTCCAGTCGCAACGTGAAATCACCAACGCCAACCGCAGGCAACTGGAGCAGCTCACCCAGCAAAAGAGCGATTTGCAACAACAACTCGACCTGCTTGGCGGTTTGCGCAGTGGTGCCTCGGCCGAGCAAATGTTCCTCATGATCGACCGCGCGCTGCCGGGCCCCGATGTCTGGCTGACCAACTGGAAGTTCCGCCGTGCCGGTACCCCGGTTGATGCAAACCAGCAAGCGGTCAGTACGGGTTACTTTATCGTGATACCTGCCGATAACCAGAACAGGCAGGCAGAAACCTGGCAAATTGAAACCCATATGACTATTCAGGGGCAGGCACTGGATCATTCGGCCATGTCCCGATTCGTGCTCAACCTGACCCAGCAACCGGAAATAGAAAACGTGCGTATCGTCAACACCCGATCAAAT
>JBATHL010000511.1:0-10540 GCA_049666745.1 Gammaproteobacteria bacterium | reverse complement strand
GGACCGCACCCACCGGCACTTCTTCGAGATCGGCTGCGACACGGGCTTGCGCAAGCGCTTGCCGCATCCAGTCCGCGTCGCTTACTCCCACTCGATGGTGCCCGGGGGTTTACCGGATATGTCGTATACGACGCGCGAGATACCTTCGATTTCATTCATGATTCGGCGTGAAACATGATCGAGGAAATGGTATGGCAGGTCCGCCCAGCGCGCGGTCATGAAATCGATAGTCTCCACCGCACGCAGACTCACCACGTGGTTATAGCGACGTCCATCGCCGGTAACGCCAACCGACTTGACCGGTAAAAACACGACGAAGGCCTGCGACACCTTGTCGTATAAATCGTGACTGCGTAACTCTTCGATAAATATGTGGTCGGCCAGGCGCAGGGTATCGGCAAACTCTTTTTTCACCTCGCCGAGAATGCGTACCCCGAGTCCGGGACCCGGGAACGGATGTAGGTAAACCATTTCGCGCGGTATGCCGAGCTCGACGCCGATATGGCGCACCTCATCCTTGAACAATTCACGCAGGGGTTCCACCAGTTCAAGCTTCATGTCTGCGGGCAGGCCGCCGACATTGTGATGCGACTTGATCAAGTGTGCTTTGCCGGTGGCGGCGCCAGCGGATTCGATGACATCCGGGTAGATAGTGCCCTGTGCAAGCCATTTCGCATTGTCCAGCTTCTCGGCTTCTTCTTCAAAAATTTCGATGAACAGGTTACCGATGGCCTTGCGTTTAAGTTCCGGATCAACGATACCATGCAGTTTTTTCAGGAAACGATCTTCGGCGTCGATGCGAATCACGTGAACGCCCATATGATCGGCAAACTGCTCCATGACCTGGTCGCCTTCACGGTAGCGCAGCAACCCGGTATCGACGAAAATGCAGGTCAGCTGATCGCCGATTGCCTTATGCAGCAACGCCGCCACCACCGACGAATCAACGCCGCCGGAAAGACCGAGCACGACATCATCGTGGCCAACCCGCTCACGCACATCAGCTATCGTCGCGTCGATGATATTGGCCGAGGTCCAGGCTGAACCACAGCCGCATATCTGGTGCAGAAAACGTGCGTAAATCGCCTGCCCCTGCAGCGTATGCGTGACCTCCGGGTGAAATTGCAAGCCGTAAATGCGACGCGCTTCATCCGCCATAGCCGCGATGGGGGCGCTATCGGTGCTCGCCATCAGTTTGAACCCGGGCGGTAATTCAGCGACCCGGTCGCCATGTGACATCCACACGTCCAGCATGCCGTGGCCTTCACTGGTCTCGTGGTCCTGGATATCGCGCAGTAATTCGGTATGCCCGCGCGCGCGTACACTGGCATAGCCGAACTCGGACTTACCGATATTTTCCACCTTGCCGCCGAGCTGCTGGGCCATCGCCTGCATGCCATAGCAAATGCCGAGCACGGGCATGCCAAGCTCGAACAATTCGAGAGGTACTTCAGGTCTTTCGCTGTCGAGCGTCGACTCCGGACCCCCGGAGAGGATGAACCCCCGCGCACCGAAATCACGAATGTGATCGAAACTGGCATCCCAGGGGAAGATTTCGCAATAGACGCCGGCTTCGCGCACGCGGCGTGCAATTAACTGGGTGTATTGCGACCCGAAATCCAGAATCAGGATTCGGTCGGCGTGCAGATCAGTCATAGGAGCCTCTGATTAACTCATGCGCCATTCAAATGCGAAGTCAAAATCCGGGACGCCGGACCGCGCCAGATCAAGGCGCCAATCGCAGGTAATAGAAATCCTATTGGCAAGATTGGCAACGCTGAGATGGCGTATTTTAACGAGTAGTTGCTGGCGCATGAGTTAATCAGAGGCTCAGTTAAACCTGGTAGTTGGGGGCTTCTTTGGTAATCGTAACGTCGTGCACATGCGATTCGCGCATGCCGGCGTTGGTGACCTTGACGAATTCAGGACGAGTACGCAATTCTTCGATGGTGCCGCAACCGACATAACCCATGCTCGAACGCACCCCGCCGAGTAACTGGTGCACCGTGTTCGCCAGTGGGCCCTTGAAGGGTACGCGGCCTTCGACGCCCTCGGGCACGAGTTTTTCATCGGCATTATCGGCCTGGAAATAACGGTCGCTGGAGCCTTTCTGCATCGCCGAAATCGAGCCCATGCCACGATAGGATTTGTATGAACGCCCCTGGAACAATTCGACTTCACCCGGCGCTTCCTCGGTACCCGCGAACATGCTGCCGATCATGACCGCATGAGCGCCGGCGACCATGGCCTTGGCGACATCTCCGGAGAAACGAATACCGCCATCGGCGATGACCGGCACCCCGGTTCCCTCGAGCGCTTCGGCGACATTGCTGATCGCGGTAATTTGCGGTACCCCGACCCCGGCGACGATACGCGTGGTACAAATCGAACCCGGGCCAATTCCGACCTTGACCGCATCGGCACCCGCATCAACCAGGTCGCGCGCGGCGCCAGCGGTGGCGATATTGCCGCCGATGACCTGCATATCCGGAAAATTCTGTTTCACCCAGGCGACGCGTTCGATGACGCCACGTGAGTGACCATGCGCGGTATCGACGACGATGACATCGACCTCGGCCTCGGCCAGCGCACGCACCCGGTCATCGGTTTCCGCACCGGTGCCGACTGCCGCACCCACGCGCAAACGATCCCATTCATCGGTGCAGGCCAGCGGGTGGACGATTGACTTGTTGATATCCTTGACCGTAATCATACCTTTCATCTCACCCTTTTCATTGACCACGAGAACGCGCTCGATACGGTGACGATGCAGGAGTCCGATGACTTCGGATTTTTCGGCGCCCTCACCGACCGTCACCAGCTTATCGCGCGCAGTCATAATCGAAGACACCGGTTGATCGAGGTTTGCCTCGAAACGCAAATCTCGCTTGGTGACTATGCCGACCAGTCCATCGCTGCCAATCACCGGCAGCCCGGAAATCTTGCGTTCCTGGGTTAGTTTGATGACATCACGCACCGGCGTGTCAGGGCTGATCGTAATCGGGTCCTGAATGACGCCGCTTTCATATTTCTTGACCCCGGCCACTTCGGCTGCCTGTGCTTCGATCGACAGGTTTTTATGCACGATACCGATGCCGCCTTCCTGGGCAATGGCAATCGCCAGCCCGGACTCGGTAACCGTATCCATCGCGGCGGAAATGAGTGGGATATTGAGGTCGATACTCCGCGTCAGGCGCGTCTTCAGCACCGCGTCGTTGGGCAGGACTTCGGATTTTGCCGGGACCAGTAATACATCGTCAAAAGTGAGGGCTTCCTGGCTGATACGCATAATGACTCCGGCGGGGCTGTTGCAAAGCGGGATTATAAATTAATGCGCGCGTCAGCGTAAGTAGGATTATTGGAATCGACGCCACTAAGTTAGACTAGCCACTGATTTTTTGATCGATGCGAAGCCATGCAACCAGCCCAACCCGCCAACGAAGCCATCTGGACGGTATCGGCGCTTAATTTCGAAGTAAAGACCATGCTCAGCAAAGGTATTGGTACGCTTTGGATAGAAGGCGAAATTTCCAATTTTGCCCGTCCGGCTTCGGGGCACTGGTATTTCACGCTCAAAGATGACAGGGCCCAATGCCGCGCGGCCATGTTCAAGGGGCGTAATAGTCGCATAAACTTCCTGCCCCAGAATGGGCAAAAAGTCCTGCTCAGGGCGCAGGTGACCCTCTACGAAGCGCGTGGCGAGTTTCAACTGGTGGTTGATCATCTCGAAGATGCCGGCGTGGGTGAGTTGATGCGGCGTTACGAACAGCTCAAGGCGCAGCTGGACAGGGAAGGCCTGTTCGATCGCGCGCTTAAAAAGCCGCTGCCGACGCACCCGAAACAGATCGCCCTGGTCACCTCCGCCAGCGGTGCCGCGATTCGCGATGTCTTGTCGGTTATCGCGCGCCGCGCGCCACACATCCCGGTAGTCGTGTTCCCCACCCCGGTACAGGGTGAAACCGCGGCCAGTCAAATTCGCCAGGCGCTCCAGCGGGTTGTCGATTACGGTGCCTGTGACGTGGTGCTGCTGGTGCGTGGCGGCGGCTCACTCGAAGACCTGTGGTGTTTCAATGACGAGGCGTTGGCGCGCGATATACATGCCTTCCCGATTCCTCTAGTCACCGGGGTCGGTCATGAAATCGATTTTACGATTGCCGACTTCGTTGCCGATTTACGCGCACCGACGCCGTCAGTGGCAGCAGAATCGATTACGCCTGATATCAACGAACTGATGCAGGGCATCGACGATCGCGTGGCGCGCCTGCTCGGTCAGCTTGGCTTGCGCCTCGGACAATCCCGTGAACGCCTCGGCTACCTGCTAAAAGCCCTCGATCAACAGCATCCGACGCGCCAGTTCGAGCAATTGAAACTGCGCCTCTACCATGCTTATCGATCCCTGCTGGAACGCCAGCGGGTTCGACTCGGCGAAGACCGACATCGCCTGCGGCTTTGCCATGCAACCCTGGCGCAGTCCAGCCCGCAGCTAACCATCACTCAACACCAGCAAAAGCTGACAGGTTTGCTGGAGCGTCACCAGGCATCGATGCGGCAGAAACTGTTACTCGCACGCCACCAGCTATCGTTGCACAGCAGATCGCTGGACACGCTAAGCCCGCTGAAAACGCTGGCGCGTGGGTTTGCCACCATCAGCAAGGATGACAAACTGGTGACTTCGGTAACGCAGTTATCGTCCGGAGATGAAATCGATATCACCCTCACTGACGGCAAGAAACGCGCGACAGTAGATTAGATTCTGTACAACAACCAATGAGGCGGTCATTGCAGGACTTTACCGGCAACATGGACAGGCGGAGAGGTGGATTACCCGTGATTGATTAGAGTCAGACCTGTGACCTGGAAGCCAGTTCGGTAACCGCAGCGGTGATTTCAGCGTTAGCGAAAGGTTTGGTCATGAACAAATCGGCACCGCACTCTAGCGCGGTTTCACGGTCGATTCGTTGACCCTTGGCGGTCAGCATCAGCACCGGCAGTTTCTCTCCTTTGGGATTCGCGCGCAGTTGGCGTAAAACTTCATAGCCATCGAGTTCCGGCAACATCAGATCCAGCACCAGCACCGAGGGTTGTAGTTCGAGAGCCGATTCAAGTGCCTGGCGACCGTCGTTGGCAACACTGATTGCGAAACCCGCCCGCTCGAGTAAAAACGTAAGTGATTCTACGATATTGGGTTCGTCTTCAGCCAGCAATACGGTCTTGGTCATGGCACAGAGGTAAGAGCTTTTGATTTTTCGTTGCATCGATTAGACACCATCCATGGAAACACCGCAACTATCGGACTCCGGACTGGGGGTCTAAGGAGAAAAACTGTGTCGGTTTGCGGTAAATTATTGACATGCTTGCCGGTTATAACCCGTCTTAATTGACAAAAATGTCGGGATTCACTGGCAAAGCACTTGCCAAATTCCTCATTTTGGCTAATTTTGCCTATAATTGCATTGCAGCATTTCGCCGGTCTGCCCACGGCGCACTGCTGCTCGATCCTTGCGCCAATTGGCAGGAGTAAAGCATGCCCCAGGAGGCGTCCACCGCCCATCTCTCACTGGCACTGAACACGACGCTCGAGCGTGAATTCGTTTCACCACTGACGTCGATTCGCGGTGCTCTGGAAATCATGCGTGATTTCCCCGACCTGTCAAACGAGGAGCGTAGCCGCTTTCTCAATAACGCATTGCAGGATTGCGCGCGCCTGGAACAGGGTGTGGAGCATCTCGCTGCCACGGTGTATACCGCGGTTAACTCCCAGGATCAGAATGAATCACCGGCAAAACAGGCAGACATTGATTCGGCGTACTCCGATCGCATTCAGTTTCTGGAGGAGTTACAAATCATCGAGATCGATTTCAGCGAATTCGTTTTCAGCAGTACCAAAATGGTCAATGACTTCTACGATCTGCTAGATCAGTTGATAGAAAGTAGCGGGCATTCCTGGTACATCGTCGTCAACTATCACAATTGCAGAATCTGGCCGGAAGCCTGGGTCGCGTTCGCGCATCGCGGCAAAAAAGTCAATGTCAGTTACTCGCTCGGCACCGTACGCTACTACGATGCAAGCGAGGACGAAGACGATTCGACCCTGCTCAGTGATCCGGAATTGCTGTCTTCACGCGACGAGGCTCTGGCATACATCGAAACGCTGCGCAAGGCGGCTGGCGACCAATAGACCAGCTATAGCCGCAAGCCGGGGCTAGTTATTTTGCTCGGCGGGCGCCTGTTTGCGGGTGAGACGTAAACGGAAAAAACTGGTTTCATCGGCGGCGAACTCGAGCGTCAGGTCACCACCCATGTTGCGCGCAATCGCTCGGCTGATCGAGAGTCCAAGGCCTGCGCCATGATCGAGGTTACTGCGGTGTCCGCGACTGAATTTGTCGAATATTGCGGCGGCTTCCTCGCGCTTGACGCCGCCACCATTGTCCGAAACATCGATAAACAGCGACTCATCGCTGGACTCGCTGCGAACACGGATCACCGGTTGCTCCGAGGTGTTGTACTTGATTGAATTCGAAATCAGGTTGATCAGTATCTGTTGCATGCGATCTTCGTTAGCCAACACCCAGACGGGATCCTGGCTCAACTGGAGGTCGGTCCTGACCTGTTTCTTGCGGATCAGGCCGTCGAGTGTATCGATGGCCGCATCGATGACAGCGTTTGCCTCGACCGGCGATAGTGGCATATCCAGGATGCCGGCCTCGAGACGGCTCATATCCAGGATTTCATCGAGTAGCCGTGTCAGGCGTTGACTCTCCTCGTGAATTATCGAGACAAAGCGATGCTGTTCATCTTCAGTCACTGTCTCCGGGCTCAGCAGGATTTCCGAAAAGGACCGAATCGACGTCATTGGCGTGCGCAATTCGTGGCTGACCTGGCTGAGGAATTCATCTTTCTGCAGGTCGAGTTGGCGCAACTGCTGGTTGGCCTTGCGCAGTTCATTGGAAATCTTCGTCAGTTCGTTAGATTTGTTCGACAGTTCACGCGAGGCTTCCATCAGGCGCTGGGTCTCATCGGCAATTTCGATCAACTCAGTCATGCTGATACTGCCGCGTCCCGCAACCCGCACCACCATCGCATGTGCCGAGGCGGCACCGACGTTACCCGCCAGCACGCGCTCCAGCTGCACGATCATCGCGTCGGTCGGCCAGGGCAAGCCGCTGGAAAGTCCTTGTTCACGCGCCATGCTGTCGAACAACTTGCGCGCCGGTTCGGTGCCCAGGATTCTCTGTGCCAGCACAAACAGGTCTTCAGCATTGGCCTGGCCGGGTTCGAAACGGGTCGCCTCGTGGGAGCGAATACGAAACACATCGACGAACAACGCACCCTGCAGCCGATCTAACGGGCTGGCCTCGGACAGAGTGGATACAACCATGAACACCAGGGTATTCAGACCAACACTCCAGATGACAGCATGCACCAGCGGATCATAACCAACCAGGCCAAATAACGCCTGGGGCCTGAGAGCAGCAAGGCCGAACAGGCCGTTGCTGAGAACATCCGCGCTCAGGATCACACTACCCCCGAAACTCGGCAGAAAAAGGGTATAGGCCCACAGCGCAAAGCCCGTCAGCAGTCCCGCCATCGCACCATGACGGTTCGCACCGCGCCAGAAAATGCCTCCGAGCAGGCTGGGCAGGAACTGGGCTACACCGACGAAAGCGATCAGACCGATCGCGGCCAGCGCATCGGAGCCACCGCTGGCCTGGAAGTAGAGGAATCCGAGACCGAGTACCGCAGCGATACTGATTCGACGAGAGGTCAGTAGAATCTTGCGCACATCGCCACTGACTTCACGGCGACCGTGCAACAGGTACAGCGAAATTGGAACCACGATGTGATTCGATACCATCGTCGAAACCGCGATCGCAGCGACGATTACCATCGACGTGGCCGATGAAAACCCACCGAGGAAGGCCAGCAGGGCCAGGTCTTCGCGTCCGAGCGATAGCGGCAGGGTGAGCACATAAAGATCCGGGTTGGCGCCCGGCGGCAGAAACTTGAGGCCGGCGATTGCAATCGGCATAACGAACAGGCACATGCCGAACAGGTACAACGGAAACAACCAGGATGCGGTCGCCAGGTGTCGTTCATCGACGTTTTCGACCACCGTCACCTGAAATTGCCGCGGCAGACAAATGATCGCAGTTGCCGACAGGAAGGTTAGCGTTACCCAGCGGGCATCGAAGATATTACCGCTACCGTAGATGACTTCGGTATCGATGTTCTCGAACACCGAACCGACGCCACCTGCCACGCCAAAGACGACGAACAAGCCGACCGCCAACAAGGCTGCCAGTTTGATCACGGCCTCGACCGCAATCGCTGCAACCACGCCGTGATGGCGTTCGTTGGCATCTACATTACGCGTACCGAAAAGAATGGTGAACAGCGCCATACCGGCGGCGACGACAAATGCACTCAGCGATACGTCGACCTCGCCGACAATGGCCTGGTAACTGCGGGTTACCGATTGCAGTTGCAACGCGATATAGGGCGTCGTCGCCAGCAGCGCCATCAGCGTCACCACCACCGCGACGCTGGAACTCTTGCCGTAGCGGGACGAGATCAGATCGGCAATCGATGTAATGCGATGAACTTTGCCGATGCGCACGATTTTGCGCAACAGCCACCACCAGCCGATGAATACCAGGGTCGGACCCAGGTAAATGGTGATGAACTCGAGACCATTGCGGGCAGCCGAGCCAACCGCGCCGTAAAAAGTCCATGAGGTACAGTAAACCGAGATCGACAGCGTGAAAACTATCGGTGACTGGATCCAGCTTGCGTGGCCCTGGCGTGCACGACGGTCCACGTAAAACGCGAGTGCGAACAGCAACGCCACGTAACCCAGGCAGACTCCGAGCAGCAGGTCGATGGAGAGCATCAGTCGGAACTGTCCGTATCTTGCTGGTATTGTGTATCTTCCGGGTTATCCCAATCAGCGCTTCTCTGAATGCGCCTCGATAGCGCGGCAGCGCCTGCGATTAATCCCGCCCAGACGGCGAACAGGTAAAATCCGGTAAACGGTATGCCCAGGATCCTGGTGTCGAGTTGAAAAATGCCGGCCAGGGGCGGCGTCAACAAAAGACAGCCAACCAGGAGCAGAATCATCGACCGGTCGTTGATCTTACGCTCGGACAGGGGCTGGTCATCTGAGTCATTGTTCATGATATTGCAATCCTGTTTGGCGTCCGCATGCTCCTGCCAGACTGAAGAGACTATCGCCACTCGGGCCGATTCTAACCGCAACCGACAGGATAATCACCCGTGACAGCGGCATTCTCGCAGCCGTTATCCGGTCAGTGGGTCTATGATTCGGTGCTTGCAGTTTCGCCGTGGGCAGGTACGGCAGGACAGGCCGACCGGTTCGAATGCGGTCGTCCGGTCGGGAGCATAAACCGTGTGTTGGGCATCATGGTCGCTAAACACGCACATGTCGGTCAGATAATGCCGCGCCTGCCCGAAACCGATAGCGCCGGTACTCGCGGCTCGGGCAACGAAAACGAAACCCTCACCGGATGGCAGTTGCACGTGCTGACGCAGCACCGCGTGCGGTGCCTGCTGTGCCCGGTAGAGAATCCACAACGGGCAGGATGAGCCGTAACGTGGCACCACAAGGCCCGGCAGATTGCGCGCCAGGGTAATATTACCCGAAGCATTGGCCTGGTAAAAACCGAACCGGGGCTGACCTTCGTCTGCCGGTAGCGCACTCAGACGCTCGCCTATCAACTGGAAATCGACGCCAAAATCGTCACTTAACATTTCCAGGTCGTACTGAAGTTCCGGTGCGCGCTGCTTGAGGGCTTCCAGCGGAACCAGGACGGCACTGACGGCGTAGCGAAACAGAATTTCGTGGGTACGCGCACGGGCGAGGTCGGTTTCGAGCTGGGCTTCAGAGGATACGATTTTACTGACTACCTTATCGAGCCGCTTTTCGACCAGTGCCCGCGCGGCCTTAAAACGGCTGGTGGCTGTGCCCTCGGGAAGTTTCGAGTGTAATGCTTCGACCCGGCTCTCGATCTCGGCAAAGTGATTTTGACGGCTGTCGAACAGGGCATCGATTTCGTCCAGCGGTGTCAGGGTACGCCTGGCCCAGGCAGCATTATCAAAATAACTGGCCAACGCATCGCCCAGCTTGCACAGCTGCTGACTCTCCTCATGCATGATGGCGTAAAACCGGTCGCGGGGGATGTTGTCGATGTCGGGGTACTGGTCGATGATTTCAGATGCCGAATTAAGTGATGCAATACGCGTCAGCATCTTGTGCACGGTTTCACCGAGGAAGGGATCGTGGTTCAGGCGATCACTTAGTACCTGGGCAGTATTCGTCGCCTGGTGTTCGGAGTGCGACAAGGCCAGAATTCCGCGTGCCCATCCCGGGAAGCGGCCGATCAGTTCACCAATATGTTTTTCTTCGACACCCAGGGCCAGCATTTCAGGGTTCTGCGCGATTTCCTCGAGTGTTTCCAGCAGGCGACGATCAGCGGCGCCATCAAGTTGATCGAGGGGAAGATCGAGTGCATTGGCTACCTTG
>JBATHL010000510.1:0-2827 GCA_049666745.1 Gammaproteobacteria bacterium | reverse complement strand
GGATCACCTGCCGCAAAGCATCGTCGACTCCTGCCGGGATACGCGCTCGCCCACCGTAGACAGTATCACCGAGCAACGGGTAATTAATGTGCGCCATATGCACCCGAATTTGATGGGTGCGTCCAGTTTCGAGCTGTAATTTCACCAGGCTGTAATGGCCGAATTTACGCGCTACCTGGAAATGCGTGATCGCTGCTTTACCACCGTTTAGCACCGCCATCTTCTTTCGATTCTGTGGGTGGCGACCGATGCCCGTCTCGATACTCCGTCCCGCGGTAACAACTCCCCGGGTCAGCGCTACATATTCACGTTTCACCAGCCGCTGTTGCAGCTGTTCAACCAGCCAGCTATGCGCGGTCAGGTTGCGCGCTACCACCATCACCCCGGTAGTATCCTTGTCGAGGCGATGCACAATACCGGCCCGCGGCAATTGCTCGAGGCGTGAATCGCAGGCAAGCAACCCATTGACCAGAGTTCCGTCCGGGTGACCGGCAGCGGGATGCACGACAAGATTCGCCGGTTTGTTCACTACAAAAATATCATCGTCCTGATGTAAAATACCGAACTCGATCGCTTGCGGCTGGTCTGAGATTCTCGCCTGTTCGGGAACATCGAGATCGACCAGATCGCCACTGTAGACTTTTTGCCTGGGTTTACACAGCTCGTCGTTAAGACTGACAAATCCATGCTGGATCCATTGCTGGATTTTACTGCGTGAATAGTCGGGTAGTAGTTGTTGCAGGGCATGATCGAGGCGGTTCCCAGCCTGGTGCTTTTCGATATGGAAACTTTGCTGAATTAATTTCATGCGCTGGTTATACTGTTTGTTTGTTTATTCAGCAAGTGATCTCCCCCTGACAAAGAAGTTATGACAACACGTTTTATAATTTACATCGCTATCGCTTTTGGCCTGGCTGGCTGTGGTCCGTCAAAGGACGATCTTGACGTCACCGCGGACTGGTCGGCGGAAAAATTTTATATTTCTGCCCGTGCGGAACTCGGTAAAGAGAACTACCTTACCGCGATCGAGTACTACGAAACGCTTGAATCGCGTTTTCCTTTTGGCAAATATGCGACCCAGGCACAAATCGATGTTGCCTACGCTTATTACAAGTTTGAAGAGCCGGATTCAGCGATCACCGCAATCGATCGCTTCATCAAGCTTCATCCACGTAACCCGGGGGTAGACTATGCCTATTACCTTAAGGGAGTGGTGAATTTTGAACGTGGCGGCAGCGTGCTGGATGTCATATCGGGACGCGATCTGTCCGAATTCGACAAGAATCTTCTGCTTGCCGCCTACAATGATTTCCGCGTACTGACGCAACGCTTTCCGGACAGTAAATATGTCGCCGATTCGCGCAAACGGATGGTATTTCTGCGCAATCAGCTGGCCCGGTCAGATTTGGCGATTGCCAGCTATTATGCGTCCCGGGAGGCCTGGGTTGCAGTAACGAATCGCACCAAATATATCCTGCAAAATTACCAGGGCTCGAGCGTGATCAAGTCCACTCTCGAGTTACAGCTCAGGGCTTACCAGGCACTGGAGCTGGAAGACCTCGCTCACGATACGCAGAGAATAATTGATTTAAATTACAATAAAGGTTCGTGATGGAATATCGACTACTTGGCAGTAGCGACATTCGTGTCAGCGAGATTTGTCTCGGCTCAATGACCTGGGGCACGCAGAACAGCGAGACCGAAGCACACGCGCAGATAGAATATGCGCTCGAGCAAGGGGTGAACTTTATCGATACCGCGGAGCTGTATCCGGCAACCCCGATGAGCGCCAAAACGACCGGTAGAACCGAAGAAATCATCGGCAGCTGGTTGCAGGCTTCAGGTCAACGCGACCAGGTGATACTCGCCAGTAAAGTCGCCGGGGAAGGTAGCAGCGCCGTTCAAAACGGCATAGATATCAGCCCGCAGAAAATTCGCGTCAGCATTGAAGGCAGTCTTAAACGGCTGCAAACCGACTATATCGATTTGTATCAATTGCATTGGCCGAACCGGGGCTCCTATCACTTTCGTAATAACTGGAGATACGATCCCACCGGGCAGAACAAGCAACAAACCCTGGATCACATTTTCGAGGTTCTCGAGTACCTGGGCGAACTGGTGACTGCGGGAACCATACGAAGCATTGGCCTCTCCAACGAAAGCTGCTGGGGCACATGCCAGTTCCTGCAGATCGCCGCAGCCAACGGATTCCCGCGGGTGGTTTCGCTGCAAAACGAATATAGCCTGATGTATCGCACCCACGACCTCGATCTTGCCGAGCTATCTCATAACGAACAGGTCGGACTATTACCTTTTTCTCCGTTGGCCTGCGGCATGCTGACCGGCAAATATGAAAACGGCGCCAGACCCGACGGTTCCCGCCTTACTATCAGCCCTGATCTTTTCGGGCGCGTGCACGATGAAGTCTGGCCGGTGGTCGACTCATATATCTCGATTGCCCGCCGTCACGGGATAGAACCCGCGCAGATGGCTATTGCGTTTTGCAATCAGAGACCATTCGTGACGTCGAGCATTATCGGTGCCACCAGCCTCGATCAACTTGCGCTCAATCTCGGCGCAGCCGATATTGATCTTGGCGATGAAGTACTCGAAGATATTCAGAGCGTTTATCGCAATCACCCGATACCCTACTAGCTATTAACCCGGCGACAATGTATATCGTATTCAGGGCTTCAAGAAAGCGTCAGATCAAGGCGCAGCTTGCAGTCAATAGTTATTCTATTGGCAAAAGCTGCAACGCGGAGCTGACGCTTTCTTGAGGCCCCTAACTAATTGATATTAAACATGAAAGGCCATCGCGTGTCTG
>JBATHL010000509.1:0-21012 GCA_049666745.1 Gammaproteobacteria bacterium | reverse complement strand
CAATGCCTCCGCTAACAAACCCGAGCAGAATAACCAGGTCGGGTACTGGTGCGATCTGCATTTCTTCGATATGGCGAGAATACTTGGCGCCATAGAAAGATGAGACAACATTGGTATAAGAATTGGTGATGATCGACATCATCACCAGTCCCGGCATGATGAAGTCGATATAAGTCATGCCGTCCATCTCGCCGACGCGTTGACCAATGAGGTTGCCGAAGATGACGAAGTAAAGCGCGACCATTACCACCGGTGGAATGATGGTTTGCACCCAGATGCGGGTAAAGCGCATTATTTCCTTGCGCGTAATCGTCAGGTAGGCGATCCAGAATTGTCGTATCATTACGCGGCGCTCGAATTGCCGGACTTGCTCGTCAACTTGACGAATAGTTCCTCGAGCCGGTTGACCTTGTTGCGCAGGCGCTCCACGATTATACCTTGCGCATCAAGCTCGCGGATCAAATCATTGATCGAGCGACTGTCCGGAACTTCGACTTCGATGCTGTGATGATCGAGTCGAACGATATTATCGAAACTTTCCAGCCGGGGAACCTGTTCCAGTTCATCACGCAGGTAAAGCACAAAGGTTTCGCTGTTCAACTGTTTGAGTAACAGCTTCATACTGGTGTTCTGGATGATTTCGCCGTCGTCGATGATAGCGATGTTACGACACATGCGTTCAGCTTCTTCCAGGTAATGTGTGGTCAGAATTATCGTGGTTCCCTGGTCGTTGATTTGATCGAGAAAGTCCCACATCGTGCGTCGCAATTCGATATCAACACCCGCGGTAGGCTCGTCCAGGATCAACAGGCGCGGTTTATGAATCAATGCACGCGCGATCATCAGGCGGCGTTTCATTCCCCCCGACAGGCGCCGCGCCTGCGATCTGTGGTGTTGCCATAGTCCTAGCTGCTTCAGGTAATGCTCGGTCTCATGTCTTGCAATTCGCGCGGGTATTCCATAGTAACCAGCCTGGTTGATGACGATCTCTTCTACCGGTTCGAAAGTATTGAAGTTAAATTCCTGTGGTACCGAGCCCAGTAACGATTTGGCGATGATGAATTCGTCGTCAATGGAGTGACCGAAAATCCTGACGCTACCGCTGGTCTTGTTGACCAGGCCAGAAATGATACCGATGCAGGTTGATTTGCCGGCACCGTTGGGGCCGAGCAGGGCAAAGAAATCACCTTTCTCGACCTGCAGGTCGATACCCTTGAGCGCCTGTAAGCCACTGGCATAGGTTTTGTGCAGATTCTCTATTTCTAGTGCAAACATGCTTGCTGCCGCTGTCAAATCAGCCGACAAGCTTAGGCAATCGCTTTTAAAAAGCAACCCCATTTCCCGTGCGCTGGCCTGGTGCGAAAATACGGTTAAATTTTTAACTGAAATTAGCGCATTATTATTGTGTTAAGGCTCGATTCAGTTAGTTCTGCCTATATTGCCAGTCATCGTTACACAAGCAGGAGGCCGGCATGAAATCTCTGAAAACGACAATTGCAGTAATAGTCTTGATATTTGCCAATGCCGCTGGCGCCGCCAACAATGGCCATGGCTACAAGAAACATAACTATAAGCCCCGGCATGATCTCTACGAATATGCGCGGGTAACCAACGTGCAACCCATATACCGCGAGGTGGAGGTATCCAGGCCGGTGCGCGAATGTTGGCAGGAGCCGGTCTATCACACGCGAAGTCGATCACGGCGGTCCGCGGGTGGCATGCTGGTTGGAGGCCTTCTTGGTGGATTTATCGGACATCAGTTTGGTAAAGGCCGGACTAATAAAGTCGCCACAGTGGTCGGTACCATCGTCGGCGCGCAAATCGGTCACAATGCTGTCAACGGGCATTCCGGGCATGATTCCCGTGAGGTCGCTCGATACGAGGAACATTGCAAGACACGCCACGAGGTCGGCTACGAGGAAGTCATTGATGGTTATGATGTGACCTACAGGTATCGTGGCAGCAGTTACCAGATTGAAATGCCCTACGACCCCGGTAAGCGTATTAAAATGCGCATTCAGTTTGCACCTGTGATTTAATCTTTTTAAACGGTAATACGAGAATTCCGATGCGAGCGATAGTCATAGAAGATGATATCGATATCCAGCAGCAAATCGTTGAGCGTTTGAAAGCTGAAGGATTTGCAGTTGATAGTGCCGACAATGGCGATGAAGGACTTTACCTGGTGCAGGAGTATCCGGCGGATGTCGCTATCATCGATCTGGGTTTGCCCAAAATGTCAGGGCTGGAAGTGATCAATCAAATCCGTGATCAGGGTAACAAGATTCCAATCCTGATCCTCACTGCCAGGGGGCGTTGGCAGGACAAGGTTGAAGGACTGGATGCGGGTGCCGATGATTATCTGGTCAAGCCGTTTCATCACGAAGAAATGATGGCGCGTATCCGTGTGCTGATCAGGCGGGCTTCAGGATGGTCGGATTCACGTATTGTCTGCTCACCGGTAAGTCTCGATACCGCTACCCAGCGTACTTATGTCGATGAGCGCGAAGTGGACTTGACGGCATTCGAGTACAAGGTGCTCGAGTATCTGATGTTGCATGCCGGTGAAGTGATCTCGAAGACCGTATTAACCGAGCATTTGTATGATGACGAATCCGATAATGACAGTAACGTGATCGAGGTTTTTATTCGGCGTTTACGCCAGAAGCTCGATCCGGACGAGAGCTTGAAACCCATAGAAACTCTGCGCGGTCGGGGTTATCGTTTTACACTTCAGCGGGCGGAGCAAAATTAAACCAAAGTGAAATCGATCAAATCCAGACTGACGCTGGTGTCGATGGTGGTACTGGTCGCATTTATGGTGCTGACGGCGATTGCGCTGGAACGGGCCGTGGTGAAACGCGCCTTGCAGGCCGAGGAAGACGTGCTGCAATTACTCATATACAGCTTGCTCGGCGCGGTCGATCAGGACCACCAGGGGCTCAGTATTACGGTGTCGGGTGATCGCTTGTTCGAACCCAGCCTGGTCACCCGAAATTCCGGTTTGTATGCGCTGCTTTATGATCAGCAAAAGCGGGAAATCTGGCACTCTGAATCGATCACTATTGGCTTCCCCCGGATTGGAGTAACAGAACTCGGGGAGTGGGATTTTCAAATTGTCGAGCATTTGGCAACGCCGTACTTCCGGCTAAATTTTGCGCTACAGTGGCCGGATACCAACAACAAGTTACAGCGCTACGATGTGGTCGTCTGGCGCAACGCCGTTGGATATTTTGAACAACTCAGCCGCTTTCGGCAAACTCTGTGGGCCTGGTTAATCATCACCACTTTTCTGTTACTGGTTGTGATGTATCTTGTTACCCGCTGGAGTTTACGACCGCTGCAGAAAATAGGTCTCGAAGTGAAGGCAATTGAAGATCAACAACAGTCGGGGTTTGAGCAGGACTACCCTGACGAGATAGCGCCGCTTACCGAAAACCTGAACATCCTGTTAAAGCGCGAGCAGTACCAGCGCGATCGCTACCGCAATGCCATGGATGACCTCGCGCACAGCCTGAAAACGCCGCTCGCGGTATTGACCGGCCTAAGTGATCAGCGTGAAATCAATCTGCCCCAGATTGAAACCCTGCGCGAACAGACTGATCGGATGAACCAGATCGTCTCTTACCAGTTACAAAAGGCGACCGGCGTTGCGGATATTCGAATTAGCAAGCCGGTTGATCTGGTTAAGATTATCGACAAGCTGGTATCGGCACTGGAAAAGGTCTATCAGGAAAAGGCGATCAGGGTCGAACGTAAACTGCCGGCGCAGATGCTGCTGCGAATCGATGAAGGCGATTGCCTTGAGGTAGTTGGTAACCTGCTCGACAATGCCTTCAAATACGGTAAAAAGAGAATTGCTATCGAGAGTCTGGAAAGTGAAGATAAATCGATGACCCTGGTCATTGAGGATGATGGTGAGGGACTGACTGCTGCCGAAATAGAACAGATTCTGAATCGGGGCACTCGTCTCGATCAGGCTACCGAAGGGCAGGGCATTGGACTCGCTGTCGTCGCTGACATAGTTGAGTCATACAATATTGAACTGGACTTTAACACTGCTGAACCAGTTGGGTTGAGGGCAAGCCTCAAATTCCCGAAAATCTGATTGCATCAGGCAGTCAGCGACAGCCAGAATCCATAGATCAGCACCACGGCGCCGGGTAGATAGACCAACCGATGCGAAAATAGTATCCAGGTATCGATAAATTTGCCTTGATAGCGACGTTCCGATGTTGGCATCGATGTTCTCCTGCGACAAGGCCATGCCGGTAGTCGCGTTACCGGCGGTTAAACCATCAGATAGCGTTTTCTTTCGGTGACTGAAGTGTCGAAATAATCGGTCGTTTCGTGGTTGGCAGCCTGTAAAACGGGTTCTGACGAAACATGTTCGCTGATACAGATACTGCAACGATAAAAGGTGACCGAACTCTTGGTAGTAGCTGTTTCATCAGTGATGAACATCTGGGAATTGCAATTGGGGCACTTCATATGGGGGATCCCTGATCTGGTTCCACGTAGTATAGACACAAAATTCTAAAGCACAATATCTTGCGGTATTAATTTTTTACACATACAATATGTAGTGGTTGTGTCGATTTCACAGGGACGTGATTTTTTTCTTATAGCAGTCAGTAATTTACGCAACCAAGCTCATAAATCACTTCACAAGTCCGCCCTAAGTCAACTAACTGTCACCAATCTTTAAAGTGCCTTGAAGCCGATATCGGTGCGGAAATATGCCGAATCCCAGCTAATTTTTTCGATTAGTTCATAAGCGCGCAATTGCGCGTCCTTAATATTGTTACCGAGACCTACCGCGCACAATACACGCCCACCATCAGACAGGATGCTGCCGTCTGCGCCGAGCCTGGTACCAGCGTGAAACACTTTGCCAGTCGCTGATTGCGGTGGAATATTTTCGATCAGGGCACCTTTATCGTAACTGCCGGGATAACCATTTGCAGCCATTACTACGCCGAGACTGGCACGTTGATCCCATTGCGTGGATTTAGAGTCAAGCTCACCCTGGCAGGCAGCCAGGCAAAGTTCAACCAGGTCAGATTGCAGGCGCATCATGATAGGTTGAGTTTCAGGGTCGCCAAAACGACAGTTGTATTCGAGCACTTTGGCGCCACCATCGGCGCCAATCATCAGTCCTGCGTACAAAAAACCTCGATAACGATTACCCTCGGCATTCATGCCTTTTACCGTGGGTAAAATAATATCCTGCATTACCCGTGCCTCGATGTCTGCGCTAAGCACCGGGGCAGGGGAGTAGGCGCCCATACCGCCTGTATTAGGCCCGCGGTCACCATTGTCACGTGCCTTGTGATCTTGTGAGCTTGCCATTGGCAATACCTGTTCACCATCGACGATGCAGATGTAACTGGCTTCTTCACCGGCCAGAAATTCCTCGATGACGACCCGGTGACCGGCTTCGCCAAACCGGTTAGCCGAAAGCATGTCTATGATCGTTGCCCGGGCTTCATCCTGGGTTTGCGCTATGATCACGCCTTTACCGGCCGCAAGCCCGTCAGCCTTGATCACAATCGGAGTGCCCTGTTGCTCGACATATTCACAGGCGGCGGTGACATCGGTGAAACTCTGGTAGCCAGCACTTGGAATTTCGTGGCGTGCGAGGAAGTCCTTGGTAAAGGTTTTGGAACCCTCGAGCTGAGCAGCATTGGAGCGAGGCCCAAATATCGTTAGACCACTGTCTTCGAAGCGATCGACAATACCGGCTACCAGCGGTGCCTCGGGGCCGACAATAGTGAGTTCGATTTGATTAGTGCTGGCAAATTCCAGCAGGCCGTCGATGTCTTCGGCGCCAATAGCAACATTTTCCATGCCATCTTCCAGCGCGGTGCCGGCGTTACCCGGAGCGATATATACCTGCTGCACCAGTTTGGATTGGGCTGCTTTCCAGGCGAGCGCATGTTCCCGTCCGCCACCACCCACGATTAACACTTTCATCTTTTACGCCTGCCTCAGTGCCGGAAATGCCGCATTCCCGTGAAAACCATCGCCATGCCATGTTCATTCGCGGTGGCGATGACTTCGTCGTCACGCATCGATCCACCCGGTTGGATTATCGCGCGTATGCCGACTTCGTTGGCGGCCTCGATACCGTCACGAAACGGAAAGAAAGCGTCTGAGGCCATCACCGAACCGGCTACTTCGAGGCCGGCGTGCGCGGCCTTGATCGCGGCAATACGCGCGCTGTTTATGCGTGACATCTGGCCCGCCCCGACGCCGACAGTCATATTGTCACGCGCATAAATTATGGCATTGGATTTGACAAACTTGGCTACCTGCCAGGCAAACACCATATCCTGCATTTGCCGGTCATCGGGTTTCACTTCGCTGACCACTTCAAGACCCTGGTAAAGCGCCTGGTCGGCATCCTGAACCAGTATCCCGCCATTGACATGCTTGTAATCAAACCGGGTTTGCGCGTTGTCCCATTGGCCGCAGCTTAGCAGGCGCACATTTTCTTTGCTCGAGACCATCTCGATCGCGGCGTCTGCTATCGACGGGGCGATAATGACTTCGACAAACTGCTTGTCGATGATAGCTTGAGCGGTGCTGGCATCGAGTGGCCGGTTGAAGGCAATGATGCCGCCGAACGCGGATTCCGGATCGGTGCTGAAGGCGCGCTGGTAAGCATCGTGGATGTTATCGGCCTGCGCTACGCCGCAGGGATTGGCATGCTTGACGATTACGCAGCACGGATTCTCAAACTGCTTGACGCATTCGAGCGCAGCGTCGGTATCGGCGATATTATTAAACGAAAGCGCCTTACCCTGGATTTGTACCGCGCTGGCAACACTGGGCTCCTGGTTGCCGGGGGCAGTGTAGAAAGCCGCGGCCTGGTGCGGGTTCTCCCCGTAGCGCATTGCCTGCGTATGCTGAAACTGCAGGTTTAAGGTGCGCGGGAAAGCCTGGTCTTGCGGAGGTTGCACCATGTGCCCGAAATAATTCGCGATGGCGCCATCATACTGCGCTGTGTGTTCATAAGCCTTTATTGCCAGTGAAAAACGCGTTGTGTCGCTGACTTCACCGTTAGTCTCCATTTCCTGCAACAGTGTCGGGTAATCATCAGGGTCGACTACCACGGTAACGCTGGCATGATTCTTGGCCGCGGCACGTACCATTGCGGGTCCGCCGATATCAATATTTTCGATTGCATCCTCGAGACTACAGTCGGGATCGGCGACCGTTTGCTGGAATGGGTAGAGATTGATCACCACCAGGTCAATCGGGTCTATGTCGTGTTCCTGCATAACCGCATCGTCGATTCCGCGGCGTCCCAGGATGCCGCCATGAACTTTGGGGTGCAATGTTTTGACTCGTCCCGCCATCATTTCGGGGAAACCGGTATGGGTGGAGATTTCGGTAACCGCGATACCCTGTTCAGCGATTAATTTGGCTGTTCCGCCGGTGGAAAGCAGCTCGACACCGATATTGTGTAGATTTTGAGCCAGTTCGATGATGCCGGTTTTATCTGAGACGCTGATTAGTGCGCGGCGAATAGCTTGGGGCATATTTGGTCCGTATCGGTTTTTAAAAAAACGGCATTATAGCCGATTGCGAAACCAACAGTATTAATGTTCGATATGGTATTGCTTAAGTTTTTTACGTAAGGTGCCGCGGTTAATACCGAGGCATGACGCCGTTCTGGATTGGTTGTTATCGCAATGTCGAAGCACGGTTTTCAGCATCGGTTGCTCGATTTCAGAAATCACGGTGTCGAACAGATTACAGGGTAGCTCACCGTCAAGATCGTCCAGATACTTGCGAATCGCCATTTCCACCGATTGCTGCAATAAGCTTGTATTTTTCTTTTTTGCCACGCTCACTAACCATGTTTCGCCACAGGCGATGTTCAGGATGCCCGGGCATACCTCTTCAGATTGCAGTCGTTATAGTAAGCTTCGATCGTTTCCAGCTGCTGTGCTGCTGTTGCTGCCTGCATTAGCTGCGGCTTTACCTGGAAATATGCCTGGTTATGGCCAAGCTGCCAATTAATATGCTTACGCGCGATCTGCACCCCCTGATGCTCTCCGTAAAACGCGTACAGATTTTTCAAATGGCTTATAAGCCATGTTTGTTTTAGTTCGTCAGCGGGTTCTCCGGGTTCTATGCCGGTGCCCAGATATTGTTCGATCTGGCCAAATATCCACGGACGCTGCTGCGCGATTCGGCCAACCATAATAGCATCAGCAGCCGTGAAGTCCATGACCATTTTTGCTTTTTGCACAGAATCGATGTCGCCATTTGCGATTACCGGAAGCTGAACATTTTGTTTGACCTGGCGAATGGTCTCGTACTCTGCAGCGCCAAGATACTTGTCTTCGCGGCTGCGGCCATGGATGGTCAGGGCCTGGATTCCACAGTCCTGTGCTATGCCTGCAATTTCAAGAGCGTTGTTGCTCTGGCGCGACCAGCCGGTACGTATTTTGAGCGTGACCGGCACCGTAACAGCATCTACCACCGCGGACAGGATAGATTCGACCAGCTTGCTGTCCTTGAGCAAAGCCGACCCTGCATCGACCTTGCATACTTTCTTCGCTGGGCAACCCATGTTGATATCGATGATTTGGGCGCCATTTTCAACGTTGTAGATCGCGGCCTGCGCCATCATCTCGGGGATACCGCCGGCGATTTGAACGATTACCGGTCCCGGTTCACCCTGATGATCCATGCGTAGCCGTGTCTTGCGGCTGTTACGTAGATCAGGCCGACTGGTAATCATTTCAGATACCGTCATGCCTGCGCCGAGTTGTCGGCACAGTTGGCGGAACGGTCGATCGGTGACCCCGGCCATTGGCGCCAGCACGAGGCGGTTTGCAAAACGATAAGGGCCTATAGTAAACGACATGGCTGGTTACTTTTCCGGGTCCTGAACCTGTTTCTCGATCGACTTGCATTCGACAAAGATGCGGTGTTCACAGGTAGCGCAAATATTTTTATCCAGCCTGTCGAATATTGTCGAGATTGCGTCTTCCTTGTTCTTGAATATGTTAGCTTCGCCGATTTCATCGCGATAGCCGCCGCGATTAAATACCTTGGAGGCAGTATCCCTGAGTTGGTACATGTAAAGATCGCCGCCGAGATCGCGTCTTTCCCGCACCTCCTTGATCAATAGTTCGGCGCCGGCAACATCTACCTGGGCGATACCTTTGGTTAGCAGGAATAAATGCTTTTGTTCGGGGTAGTGCTCGCGGTATCGACGGAACAGTTCACCCACATGCGCTACTGAACCGAAGTAAAGTGAATCATCGAGACGCAGTATCTTGAGTTGAGGGCATTCGGGGAGGAATTGTCCGTAGATAAATTTGCGCGTTCTCGATTCCGGGTCAGGTACACGCGGTGATAGTCTGGGACGTGAAGTTTTGCGCAGGAAAGTCATCAGCGACAAGATGACCCCCGCAAGAATGGCGAACTCGATCGAGAAAAAGACAGTGCCGAAAAAAACGACGCCAAGGATTATCGCCTCGTTTTTATCGGCGCGCAGAATTTTATGGATCTGTGCGAAATTGATCAGGCGCCAGGCAACCAGAAACAATAAGCCGGACACGGCCGCTTTGGGCAGGTGGGAAGTCAATGGTGCCAGCAGTAGTACGAGTACGATCAATAACACGCCTGCCATTGCCGCTGCTAACGGGCTGCGCGCGCCGGCATCGTAGTTGGCACCGCTACGGTTAAATGACCCGGTGGCAACATAGGATGAAAAGAAACTGCCGAGTATATTGGATAATCCCTGTCCGACGAATTCCTGATTCCCGTTAATGGGTTGACCAGATTTCAGGGAAATTGAACGTGCAATCGAAACAGCTTCAGTCAAGGCAAACAGCGTCATCGCCAGGGCAAGTGGCGACAGTTGACGAAAGGTCTCGAACGAAAACTGCGGCATCGACAACGGTGGCAATTGTTGAGGTAAGGCGCCCACCATCCCGATGCCGGAAGTCTGTTCGCCAAAAGCGAGGTTGAACAGCACTGCCGCGGCGCTGCCGACCAGCAAGGCGGCTATCATGCTCATGCCGCCCAGGCGTCGCTGTGCCAGAATTCCCGTTAGCAAAGTGATGATCGAGACCAGCATTACCAATGGATGTAACTGTTCCCAGTTAACCCAGAGAAATTCAATCGTATTGAACAGGTGCATGCCGTCAGGGATATCGATGCCTAAAAATTCCTTGGCCTGCTTGGCGGCGATCAGGCAAGCCGCGCCTGCGGTAAATCCGACCACAACCGAGTGAGATATGAAATTTACCAGGGCTCCCAGACTTACCATTCCCATCACCAGCTGCAGAACTCCGACCATGAAGGCGAGCGTGATGGCCAGGGCGACATACGTTTCGCTGCCAGGAATGGCCATCCCACTCAAGGAGGCAAACATGATTATCGAGGCCGCGGTGGTTGGTCCCGAAACGAGATGCCAGGAAGAACCAAACAGCGCAGCGATGATCGCCGGCACCATGCAGGTGTAAAGACCGTACTCGGGAGGCATGCCTGCGATTGCCGCGAAAGCTACACCCTGTGGCAGTGCGATTGCAGCACCGGTGAGCCCGGCCAGCATATCGGCATGCACAGTTTCGCGGGTCAGGTTTCTGCCCCAACGCAGGAACGGGAAGAATTTAACGAAATTAATTTTCAGATTCATCGGCTAGCGGTTCTGTGATCCCTTGGAACGGCCTGGAAAAAGCGCAATATACTCCGAGTTTTAATCTTCAGATACCAGTATATTTCGATGTTGGTATTAATGTGACTTATTTAAAATGTTGCGTTGCCTGGATTAGAAAAACTCGAACTCGTAGGTCAGGGCGTCGGTTCCGGGATCGATGATTTCGAGACGAAACTGAAGCGGTAAATCCGGCTTTATGACACCGCGATTCTTGTCATCTAGCAGATACTCGGAAGGGGCGAAGAGCCGATTCGCTATCAGTCTACCCTGCACGTCAAACAGGCTGATCAGCAGCTCGGGCAATTTTTGTGCAAAGGGTGCCTGGTTAACAAATGACCCGGTTACCATTAGCGCATTCTTAGCCACCGGATGGGTGAACACGTTACGTTCCAGCAAGCGAATTTGCTCGGTACTGGAAAAAGCGGTTTCAGCACAGGGTAGCACCTGACACAGGTTGATCACCTGTTGCTGGTAACGCGGATTTTCAACCAGTTGATAGCGTTGATAATAAATTGCCTGTGCGATACCCACTGCGACCAACAGTAGTATGCCGACCAACCACGCCAGCGGGCCGAGCGAAAAAAACGATCGGCGTTCGGAGCCGTACATGGCCTCGTGCAGGCTGACCTGGCGGCGTTCGACAAAATTGTTTTCAAGGTCGAAGTCGGTTACCGGCAAGGTTTTTTCATGCTGCAGTTCATCTTCTTCCAGTTGTTTTTCGAAATAGTCGGGCGGTAATTCTCCCTCGTAGTTTTTCAGTGTCGTCATCGCATTGAACACACTGCCGCACTCGCCACAACAAACTTTGCCATAGGCCTGCTGGAGTTGTTTTTCGGTGAGGCGATATCGACTCTTGCACTGATTGCAAGTTGTTTCCATCACTTCACCGAGATGTGTGCTGCTAAACATTTGCCTCCCGTTAGAGTCGATTGCCGCTGATACAGACCCAGTCCTCGCGGTAGCTGGCCGGTGCAAGATTAAAATAGGGCTGGTAGGCCAATTGTATATCTTCCAGCTGTGTTTTGAGTATCCCTGAGAGCAATATTTGGCCTCCGGGCTCCACCAGCCCTGCAAACCGGGGCGCAAGCCTGACCAGCGGGCCGGCGAGAATATTGGCGATCAAAAGATCTACTGTGGATTCGTCCAGTTCCTCGGGCGGCATAACCTGTATCTGCTCACTATTGATTCCGTTCACTTCCATGTTCGAGTGACAGGCAGTCAGGGCCTGCGCGTCAATATCAACCGCTATTACCTGTCGCGCACCGAGTTTGATGGCCGCAATCGCAAGAATGCCCGAGCCACAACCGAAATCGATAACCCGTCGCTCATCGATATCGCTGGTGCCCAGCCAGGCCAGGCATAAAGCGGTTGTAGGATGACTACCGGTGCCGAAAGCCAGACCGGGATCGAGCTGAATAATGGTAGCCGCAGGGTCGGGGGGTTCTGACCAGCTGGGCACGATCCACAGGCCCGGTGCACATTGCAGCGGATGGAAATGCTGCTTGTATGCCTGATTCCAGTCCTGGTCCTGCAAGGTGTTAAGTCGAACTCCCTGCACCAGGTGATCGGGTAAGCCGCCGGTTAATTGCTGGTAGAGGAATTCGTGGTCGCTCGTGCCGTCGAAGGTCGCGGCAACGATCGACTCTTGCCATACCGGATTATCTCCCGGCAGGGGTTCGTATATCGGTTCGTCACCCGCATCACTCAACGAGATACTAACCGCGCCAAGCCCCATCATAAGATTTTCGACTTGCTCAAGTTCGGATGCCTGGCAATTCAGGCTGAATTGCCACCATGCCATCGGGCTAGTCGATCCCGAGCTTCTTCTCGAGGTAGTGGATATCGGTACCTCCAATGGCAAAATTCCCATCGCTGAGGATATCTTTTTGCAGATCGATATTTGTCTTGATGCCTTCGATAACGATTTCCGAGAGCGCCCCGTTCATACGGGCTATGGCAGACTCGCGTGAACTACCGTAGGTGATTAATTTACCAATCATCGAGTCGTAGTAGGGCGGTACTGTATAACCGTTGTAGATATGTGAATCCATACGCACACCGGGACCACCGGGCGCATGATAAAGCGTAATTTTTCCAGGTGATGGCAGAAAAGTTTTCGAATCCTCAGCGTTGATTCGACATTCGATAGCATGGCCCTGTATCTGAATATCTTCCTGCTTGTAGCGTAAAGGGTTACCGGAGGCGATGGAGATCTGTTCCTTGATGATGTCCACCCAGGTGATCATTTCGGTGACTGGATGCTCGACCTGAACCCGTGTATTCATTTCAATGAAATAAAACTCGTCGTTTTCGTATAGAAATTCGAAGGTGCCGGCGCCTTCGTATCCCATCTTGGTGCAGGCCTCGGCGCAGCGGGTGCCGATGGCGTCGCGTTGCTGCTCTGTAATTCCGGGTGCCGGCGCTTCTTCGACAACCTTCTGGTGGCGGCGTTGCATCGAACAATCACGTTCTGCCAGGTGAATGGCGTTACCATGTGAATCGGCGAGCACCTGGATTTCAATATGTCGCGGCGCTCCCAGAAATTTTTCCATGTAGACGGTGTCGTTGTTGAAAGCCGCCGCCGCCTCGGATTTGGTGAGCTGGATCGAGTTCATCAGGCTGCCTTCGGCATGTACCACGCGCATACCACGACCGCCACCACCGCCAGCAGCCTTGATAATTACCGGGTAGCCGATCCTGCGGCCTATTTCGATGTTCTCATCCTTGTTGTCTCCAAGTGGGCCGTCTGAACCCGGCACGGTAGGGACGCCGGCTATTTTCATCGCCTGGATAGCTGCGACCTTGTCGCCCATGGTGCGGATCGCTGCGGCACTGGGTCCGATGAATTTGAAGCCGCTTGATTCGACCTGCTCGGCAAATTCTGCATTTTCGGAGAGGAAGCCATATCCGGGATGAATGCCATCGGCATTGGTCAATTCGGCCGCACAAATCAGTGCCGGGATATTCAGGTAGCTTTCCAGGGAAGAAGCCGGGCCGATGCAAACCGATTCGTCGGCAAGTCGCACATGTTTAAGGTCGCGGTCTGCGGTCGAATGCACGGCAACTGTCTTGATATCCATTTCGCGGCAGGCGCGCAGAATGCGTAACGCGATTTCACCTCGATTGGCGATTACAATTTTTTCCAGCATTTAGTGGGCTCCCGGGCCTACTCGATGATAAACAGGACCTGATCGAACTCGACCGGGCTACCATTATCAACCAGAATTGAGCGTATCGTGCCGGCCTTGTCTGCTTCGATCTGATTCATCATTTTCATCGCTTCGATAATACACAGCGTATCACCGACACCAACCTGTTGACCCGTAGTCACGAAAGGTCCCGAAGTTGGGGAGGCGGCCTCATAAAAGGTTCCCACCATTGGCGATTTGACCTGGTGCCCGCTCATTTCCTGGGTCGCCATTGCAGCGGGTGGGGCGGCTGCCAGAGGTGCCGCTGCCAGTGGAGCTGCTAGCGGAGCGACACTCTGCACGACAGTCGAAGTCTGTCTGCTTATTCTTACCGATTCCTCGCCCTCCTTGATTTCCAGTTCGGCGATGCCGGATTCTTCGAGTAATTCGATCAGTTTTTTAACTTTGCGAATATCCATCTATTCGGTTCTCTCAGGTAGCTGATTGGTTGCACTGGATAATGGCGGCCTCGAAGGCCAACAGGTAGCTGTTTTTGCCGAATCCGCTAATGACTCCCACCGCCAGGTCGGAAAGGTAAGAGTGCATTCTGAACTCCTCGCGGGCATATACATTCGACAGGTGAACTTCGATAAACGGAATCCGCGTGGCCAGAAAAGCATCCCTGATGGCAACGCTGGTATGCGTGTAAGCCGCGGGATTTATAATAATAAACTGAACTTCCTTTTCCCCCGCCTGCTGGATACAGTTGACGATATCACCCTCGGTGTTGGACTGATAAGTCGTTAGTTTTACGCCTTTTTGTTGCGCGATCTGCGACAGGCTCTGGTTGATAGCTTCCAGCGTATCAGCACCGTAGACCTCGGGTTCACGAGTGCCAAGCAGATTTAAGTTGGGGCCATGTATGACCAGAATGTTAGTCATCCGGGATATTTCCGCACCTGGGAATCGATAATTCGGATTTTTGCATATCGGCAAGATAGAGTCCAGTTTTTGCGAGATAACCCCTTTATTGGCGAAGTTAACGACAAATTAATAATAATTATAGTTAGGTCAACAACTTATAGTAAGGCTTCAAGCTGTTCTAGTAACTGTTCTGCAGTGAGTTCCCCATTATGCTGATACAAAATACGCTGATTGCGATCCAGCAAGGCGGTAAACGGCAGGCTGCCGCTTGAATTGCCGAAAGCAGTGTTATACATCGCGGCTCGATTCCCGACGAGGAACAATGGATAGTTGATTTGATGGTCCGCGGCAAATCGGCTCACCTGGGGTTCGCTGTCGAAGGCAATGCCGAGCACACTGACTCCCTGCTGCGCATATTCCAGTTGTGTTTTGATCAAGCCTGGCACTTCTCGTCGGCAGGGAGCGCACCAGGGTGCCCAGAAGTTGACGATTAAAATATCACCTTTCCAGTCGCCGATCGTAGTTTGATGCCCGGTTAAATCGAAAAGTGGAATCGAGTGCAGTTCGACCTGAACTTCGGCACTGGTGGGTTTGGTGGCGGGAGAACTGTTCTGTAGCAGATTAAACGAAAGTGCGCCGACCAGCATCGACACCAGCGCGATAGCGCCTAAGCCGAATAGGTTAGGTTTCACTGGTAGGTAGCGACGATGTGAGCGGCAAACTGCTCACCCGACATTTCGCCGACGACGCGGCGGTTACGTATTTCCCGGCCAGAAGAGTCGAAAAACAAAATTGCAGGTGGGCCGTATATGCCGAGTGAACTCATCAATTCGGTATCGATATTGTCATTATCTGTTACGTCGGCTTGTAAGCTGTTGATATCTTCGAGGGCGGACAGCACATTCGTGTTAGTGAAGGCGTATTTTTCCATTTCCTTGCAGGAAATGCACCAGTCGGCATAAAAATCGAGCATGGTGCCACGCTGTTGCTGAACTGAATCATTCAGGGCGAGCTGTAAACCCTGGCGGCCCTTGATCTGCCGAAAAACCACGTGTTGCTGAGCCTGCTGCGCATTACCGGAAGTAGCAGCAAGGCCGCGTAAAGGCTGAATCAGGTCGTTACTACCTGCAGCGGCACCGATTAAATAGGCGACACCATAAATCAGGATCAGCAGGCCCACTGATTTAAGAAGCCGCTGCCATCCCCTGGCGGTCTCGCTCAAAGTATCGAGAGCACCCATATATATTGCCGAGGCAATCAGCAGCGCGGCGATCAGTAACATGGTTAGATTGACCGGCAGAATTCGCTCCAGCAGCCAGATTGCCACCCCGAGTAGTACCACGCCGAACACGGCCTTGACTGAGTCCATCCAGCCACCGGCGCGCGGCAGCAGCTTGCCGGCCGAGGTGCCTATCAAGAGTAGCGGTACGCCCATCCCCAGGCCCAGTGCGAACAGGGCAAGCCCCCCCAGTTGCCAGTCCTGGGTTTGTGAAATAAATATTAGTGCGCCCACCAGGGGTGCCGTAATGCACGGGCCGACGATGATCGCCGAGAACAAACCCATCAGGCCGACACCGACCAGCGTGCCGCCCTGTTGGCTATTGCTGATTGCGGTCAAACGTGACTGGATCGCATTTGGCATTTGCAGTTCATAGAAGCCGAACATCGACAGCGATAGCAGCACGAACACGGCTGCGAAAATACTGAGGATGACCGGATCCTGGAACCAGATCTGAATATTAAATTCGGCTCCATAGTAGCCGACAATCGCGCCTGCCACCGCGTAAGTGGCTGCCATTGAGAGCACGTATACCAGCGATAGCGAAAACGCCTTACGCGTAGTAATGGACGAGCCCTGACCGGCGATGATGCTGGAGAGTATCGGGATCATTGGAAACACGCAGGGAGTGAAAGTGAGCCCGATACCCGCGAGGAAGAAAAGGCTGACTATGAGCAGCAGGCTTTCGTCTTTTAACAGTTGCGCAAATTGATCCTGCTCTGACATCGGCGGCTGGGTTGCCTCGGCGGCCGTGTCGCCAGTGGCCGTCGATATGCTGCCGCTATCGGTGATTTCGTTTACTACCTGGATCAGTCCTTCGCCCGCGTCAATCGTGAGGTACTTGGTAATCGGCGGGTAGCAAATGCGCTCTTCTACACAGCCCTGATACTTATAGGACAATACCAGCTTGCTACTCGCATTCGCCTCCGAGATGAGTGGTATCGAAACGTTAACCTGATCATAAATAACCTCGGTGGGTCCGAGGAATTCGTCATTCTTCTTTTTGCCCCGGGGTACGGAAATTGCGCCGAGCGCGTGGCCATCCCCGTCGACCAGCGCGATTTGAATCTTGTCTCGGTAAAGATAGATATTATCAGCCAGCAGGATGTTGGTTTGAATGATGTTGTTGGCATCGAGCTTTGCCGACAGGATAAATGCCTGGTCTGGATGCAGGATTTCGTCATCGTCGTCAAGGCCGATGTCGTCCCCCAGTGCCTGCAAAACCGCCAGCGCATCCGAGCTGTTCGATTTTTCAGTTTCGCTCGACTGCTGTTTGTTTTCAAGGTTGGTGGATACTTCGGCGAGCAGTGCCTTCAAAGCGGCGACATCGTCGCCCATGCTTTCGGCGGGCGCGCTGCTCGCGACCCAGGCAACAGGCTTTATGCGCGCAGTTGAAGACAGGTCGACCGCCAGGGCCTGCTTCAGGGGAGGGTAGCAAACACCGATATCGGCACAGCCCTGGCTGGTTATCTTGATTTGCAACTTGTTCGCGGCCGGACCATCGAAAAGCAGTGGCAACCTGATCTTGACGCTGTCGCGATAGGTTTCCATTTTACCGAAGAATTCGTCTTCCTTTACCTTGCCGGAGGGAATTACGGCAACGTCGAAGCGCGTCGATGCATCGCTGGACTCGATCTGGAAATCAAAGCGTTCACGGTACATGTAGTACCCCGGTGCTATCTGGTATTCGGCTACCAGGGTATCGCCTTCGACCCAGGCGCTTAAACTGAAGGCTTCTTCAGGCGGCAGCAATTCCTCTTCCTGCGCCTGCAGCAGCGGGCTCTGGGCGAGCAGTAACAGGAGGCTTATGCCAATGATTCGCTTGCAAAAACTCATTGTGTCGATTGCGTTATCCAGTCCAGGTATTCGGGGTCGCCAGAGTCTATCTTAAAACATAGTATTTCGGCTACGGCATAGGGATGGGTGGTTCTGATTTCCCGCTGTAGCGCGTCAAGTTTATCAGCACTCGTTTTGATAAATATCTTATGCTCCTTGCCATGTCGTAATTCTCCCTTCCAGTGATACATAGAGTCCATTTGTGGCAAAACGTTTACACTGGCGGCGATTTTTTCCTCCAGCCAGCGTTGCGCCTGGTGCCTGGCCCCATGGAGATCAGGCCAGGATGTAATGACCAGATAATGTTCCGCTATCAGTTTTTCCATAAGGGACGATTGAATAAGTGATATGCTAACCACATATAGATCAAACTGCAGTATTACTCTAGTAATAGGCCGATTTTAAATCAACCGATGTTAACCATTTGTTAGTCTCATGTTTCCACTGATAGCCGTTATTTTCCTGGTTGTTCCGATTATTGAAATCTACCTGCTAATCCAGGTGGGGCAGGTTATCGGCGCGGGCTGGACCATTTTCCTGGTGGTGTTTACGGCGGTTATCGGTGTCTGGTTGCTCAGGATTCAGGGGTTATCGACATTAATGCGTGCGCAGCAAAAAATGCAGCAAGGCGAATTACCGGCGCGGGAAATCCTGGAGGGTATGGGTCTGGTGGTTGCCGGTGCCCTGTTGCTGACACCGGGATTCTTTACCGACACGATCGGCTTTTTCCTGCTCTTCCCGCCGACCCGCATCTGGCTGGTGAGCCGGATAGCTTCGCGTATGGTGGTTTCGTCTACTGTGACGGTCGATGCCCATAAGCGTCAACATGGAGATGTTATCGACGGTGTCAAATACCACCGAGAAGACTAATTTCGGCGAAAATTGATAAAAATCGCATTTTTTACGCGAATACCGCTTGAATCTCCCAATTTATCCCCCATTTCGCTTGACTACGAAAAACCGCTGAATATTATTAGCACTCTCGGTAAGCGAGTGCTAATTCGCAGCTAAACTTAACAGGTCCATTCTCAAACTGGATCGCAAACTAAACGATAAATACGGAGCGTAGCAATAATGAATATTCGTCCCCTGCATGATCGAGTAATCGTCAGGCGTAAGGAAGAAGAGCGTACCACTGCCGGTGGTATCGTGATCCCTGATTCTGCAACTGAAAAACCAAGCATGGGTGAGATTCTCTCGGTTGGTAGTGGCAAGGTCACCGATTCCGGCGACGTACGTGCGCTGGATGTAAAGGCCGGTGATACCGTTTATTTCGGCAAGTATTCTGGCACCGAAATCAAGGTTGACGGTGAAGAACTGCTGATCATGCGCGAAGATGACATCATCGCTGTTGTTGAATAATTCGGAACTTAAGAGGTAAGAACTCAAATGAGTGCAAAAGACGTAAAATTTGGTGATGATGCGCGTTTGCGTATGGTCAATGGGGTTAACGTTCTGGCTAATGCGGTGAAGGTTACCCTCGGCCCGAAAGGACGTAACGTGGTTCTCGACAAGAGCTTTGGTGCACCGACCGTGACTAAAGACGGCGTTTCTGTTGCCAAGGAAATCGAGCTCGAAGACAAGTTCGAAAACATGGGTGCGCAGATGGTCAAGGAAGTTGCTTCACAGACTTCTGATGTCGCCGGTGACGGCACTACCACTGCTACCGTACTTGCCCAGGCGATTGTTCGCGAAGGCATGAAGGCGGTTGCAGCGGGTATGAACCCGATGGATCTGAAGCGTGGAGTCGACAAGGCTGTAACCGGTGCGGTAGAGCATCTGCAGGCCAGTTCAACGCCTTGCGAAGACACTAAAGCGATAGCGCAGGTCGGTACCATCTCTGCAAATTCGGACAGTAGTGTTGGCGATATCATCGCGGAAGCGATGGAAAAAGTGGGTAAAGAAGGCGTTATCACGGTTGAAGAAGGTTCTTCATTCGATAACGAACTCGATGTGGTAGAAGGTATGCAATTTGATCGTGGCTACCTGTCACCTTACTTTGTCAACGAGCAGTCCACCATGTCAGCCGAGCTCGAAGAGCCGATGATTCTGCTGTTCGACAAGAAAATCTCCAATATCCGTGAATTGTTACCGATCCTCGAATCGGTAGCCAAGTCGAGCAAGCCGTTACTGATTGTCGCTGAAGATATCGAAGGCGAAGCACTGGCTACGCTGGTGGTTAACAGCATGCGCGGAATCGTCAAGGTTTGTGCGGTTAAAGCCCCTGGTTTCGGTGATCGTCGCAAAGCCATGTTGCAGGACGTCGCGGTATTGACTGGTGGCCAGGTAATTTCTGAAGAAGTTGGCTTAAGCCTCGAAAAAGTGACCCTGGATGATCTTGGTTCGGCAAAGAAAGTTTCCATCACCAAGGAAAATACTACGATTGTCGATGGCGCTGGATCGGTAGAAGATATCCAGGATCGCATCACCCAGATCAAGGCCCAGATCGCTGAATCGACTTCAGACTACGATACCGAAAAGATGCAGGAACGCCTCGCCAAACTGGCCGGTGGTGTTGCCGTGATCAAAGTCGGTGCCGCAACTGAAATCGAAATGAAAGAGAAGAAGGCCCGTGTTGAAGATGCACTGCATTCTACTCGTGCCGCGGTCGAAGAAGGCGTGGTTGCCGGTGGTGGTGTTGCATTGATTCGTGCTCGTGCCGCGATTGCCGACCTCAAGGGCGACAATCACGATCAGAGCATCGGCGTTGACATCGCGCGCCGTGCGCTGGAAGAGCCGATTCGTCAAATCGTGGCTAATGCCGGTGACGAAGCTTCCGTGGTCACCAACAATGTCGAAGAGGGTGAAGGTAACTACGGTTACAACGCCGCGACTGGTGAATACGGCGACATGATCGACATGGGAATCCTGGATCCAACCAAGGTAACCCGTTCCGCGCTGCAAAACGCGGCTTCAGTTGCTGGTCTGCTGATCACTACCGAAGCGATGATTGCTGACGCACCCAAGGATGATGCTCCTGCTATGCCTGATATGGGCGGTATGGGTGGCGGCATGGGCGGCATGGGCGGCATGATGTAGTTTGGTCTGCTGCGCACCGCGATAGCGGCGTTACTTTTTGCCGCGAGACGCTCACGTACTCTCGAGTACGCTCGCGCCTTCGCTGCAAAAAGTGCCTTGCTCTCACGGCGCTCGAGCAC
>JBATHL010000508.1:0-2573 GCA_049666745.1 Gammaproteobacteria bacterium | reverse complement strand
AGTCATGAACCTGACCCTGGAAAGCTGGGAGGAATGGTCGGCCAAGGTACAGATTGAATTCATGCATCGGCTCGAGAGCAAGATCAATTACTACCAGGCGTTGCACGATCATACCGATCTCTGGGTAACTCCGGGAGGGGGTCCGGTTAACGGGAACTCGGTTTTCCCGGTTGCCCTTGATCTGCTGCCATAACGGTTCATTACCGCAGTGACAGTCATCTATACATTGAAGAATGTCGTCAAGGAACGGCTGATTGATGGTGTAGGTTTCCGCCTGTTGGTGCCGAAGATCGAAATCAGGGCCCAGGAAAACATCGCCGTGGTCGGACATAGCGGATGTGGCAAGAGTACCCTGCTGGATATGCTGGCGCTGATTTTACGCCCCGACCAATGCGCCGAGTGGAGCGTGCACCCGGTAGATGGTGACAATCATGACATTGCAAAGCTCTGGCAGCGCGACCAGCAAAGCAAGTTATCGCAGATTCGCAAACAGCATATCGGTTACGTACTGCAATCGGGTGGCCTGTTGCCTTACCTGACGGTACGGGAAAATATCGATCTGCCGCGCAAGCTCCTCAATTTGCCCGAGGATGATTCGATCAATTCAATCTCCAAGGTTCTCGGCATTGAGCGCCAGCTGGATAAACTGCCGGGATTGCTTTCCGCCGGTGAACGTCAACGAGCCTCTTTTGCGCGGGCCTTGTCGCATCGCCCGACGATCTTGATTGCCGACGAACCAACCGCCGCACTGGATCCGATTACCGCACAAAAAATCATGGCGGTGGTGATGGAAGTCATCAAGGGGCTGAAGATTACGCTGATTACGGCAAGCCATGACTGGGCACATGTCTACAAAATGGAACTGCGCACGTTGAGACAGGAAGCCGAGGCGGTCGAAGACGGTAAAGTTTACCAGTCGAGATTTAGCGACTGATGGCGCAAATCACTAACATCATTCGCCTTAGTTTTCGTGACTATAGCCACGAATGGCGCATGTCAGGGTGTTTCATTCTGGCCCTGTCCTCGGTGCTGGCACCGATGATGATCCTGTTTGGACTTAAATTCGGCATTGTCACCACGATGATTCATCAACTGGTGGAGAATCCGGCAAATCGTGAAATCAGGCCGATCGGCAGCGGGCGTTACGATGACGCCTGGATCGATCAGTATCGTAATCGCGGCGATGTCGAATTTATCATTCCCAAAACCCGCGCGCTGGCGGCGACGATACAACTGAAAAGCACCAGCGCCAATCGCATCGTGTCTACCGAGTTGCTTGCTACTGCCGCGGGAGATCCGTTACTTACCGGATTAACCAGCGTGCCGAAAGACTACTCCCAGGTTGTTCTGAGCCAGAGTGCGGCGAAAAAACTCAAGGTCAGTACCGGTGATGAAATTGATGCCAGTCTCGCCCGGCAATTTCAGGGCAGACGCGAACGGGTGCATCTTCCGCTCGAGGTTATCGATATCGCCGATGAGGTAGTAACCTCGCGCAATGTCGCTTTTGTTAACCTGGAGTTACTGATTGCCAGTGAGCAGTTCAAGGATGGCCGCGCGGTACCGAAGCTCGGTTGGGAAGGCAATAGCGATAAACTGGAAGAGCGGTTCTATCCGTCGTTTCGCCTGTACGCGCGTTCGATTTATGACGTAGAAAACCTTGTCAATGACCTCGAAAAAGCGGGTGCCCGGATTAAGGCCAACGTCGGCGAAATTAAAACTGTACAGTCTATCGATGAAAACCTTTCAGTAATTTTCTGGATTATCGCCTGTGTCGGTGCACTCGGATTTTCTTTCTCGCTGGGTGCGAGCCTGTGGGCCAACGTCGATCGCAAACGCAAGGAACTCAGCGTGTTAAGACTGATCGGGTTTAAAAGCGGTCGCATTGTAATGTTTCCGGTTCTGCAATCATGTTACACGGCAGTGCTTGGCTGGCTGTTGGCGGTACTGGTGTACCTGGCCTTCGAGTACCTGATTAATTTCTTCCTCGCGCCGCAGCTCAACCTTGACCGGGCACTGTGTTTTCTGCTCGCCGAGCATTTCCTGTGGGCTCTCGGGATGACCATCGTTATTGCAATTTTCGCTGCTATTCTGGGTGGTATGCGCGCCGCGCGCATCGAACCCTCTGATGGTTTGCGCGAGATTTAATCTTGTAAGGATAATCTTACAAAAACTATCGCCCGGGACTACATGTGAATCGGCTATTTCGAGTAGGGTTGCGCAGTGGCCGGGAATATACTTTCCTTCGTGCCTGCATGGATTCAGGTAATGGAAATGTAACCAGGGACTTGTCCCGTTACAGCATAGGCAGGATGCCTTGCAGGATGCAGCTTGATGAAATATGCAGGTAAACACTGGGTCCTCGCGCCTACCCAGGCCGGGGGCCCTTTTACTTCCACACCGCTTTTCAATCCCCAAAATCAACAACAAGCCTTTGCGTTGGATCGTATCGACTTAGCTCTAGAGAGAATCCCCCGGGGAAACCGGTAAAGCACCTCGCGCCTGACCGGTTGGCCTTCGGCTTCCTGAAAAAGTGTCGTTTTTGACGGGCAAGGCGAAACTCGACATCCCTGTCT
>JBATHL010000507.1:0-1785 GCA_049666745.1 Gammaproteobacteria bacterium | reverse complement strand
GTATCACTATCGTCCCGACAGCCGCGTGATGTCGATCGGCAGTTATGGCTGCAACTTTCGCTGCAAGGGTTGCCACAACCTGGAAATTTCCTGGGGCGTAGAAGCACTCGACAAGCTCGCACGCGGGCAGTCCAGTGATGCTTTTGCCACGCCCGCGCAAATGGTCGAAACCGCGTTAAAGCATGGGGTTGACGGTATTGCTTTCACCTATTCCGAGCCCGCGGTATGGCTTGAGTATGTGCTCGATGTATCGCGGCTCGCGCACCAGGCCGGGCTGTTTACGGTTTATGTATCCAACAGTTTTGTCACCGATGATGCGCTCGAGTTGATGGCGCCGCATATCGACGTGCTGTGCTCGGACATCAAGAGCCTGTCGGCCGGGTTTTACAAGGACATTTGCCCGGTGGGTACAGTAGAGCAGGTTTTGGAATCGATCAGGAAAGCCGCCGAGCTTGGCATTCACGTCGAGACTCGCACCAACGTGATCCCGACCAAAAACGATAACCTCGATGAACTCAAAGGGATTGCGCAGTGGATTCACGATAACCTGGGCGCGGACAGCCCCTGGCACGTGACCAAATTTTTCCCGGCCTACAAGCTTTCGCATTTACCGGCAACCGATAACGCGATCATCGACGCGGCGGCCGAGGCCGGTCGCGCAGTGGGGCTGCAAAACGTGTACGGGCATAGCGATATTTCCTGCGACTGTGCGACCGAGAACGCACCGGTGTCGGCGTGGTTGGAGCTCGATCCCGACGCGCTCGAAGGGATCAACCAGTGTGCCGCCAGCTGTTGCGGGGACGCAGGCATCCTGGTCAAAAAGTTCGAACGCGAAGCCGGCCTGCTCGCCAAAACCGAGTAGGCATTACCCTCCTTCCCGCGTCATCCGCCGACCCCTAATTACGTCATACCGCGGCCCATTTCATGTCATCCCGCGGACCATCATTTTTTGTCATCCCGCGGCTTGACCGCGGGATGACACATAAAAAAAATGTTACCTACTCCAACGATGACAGCAATTTACGCACCGGGGTTGGCAGGCCATGATTAGCGAGCGCATCAATATCGACCCAGATATAGTTATCGCTATCAGAAATTTTTTCCGGGAGCTGTTCCATCTCGATAATAGCCAGCGAAATATCGAGGCTGTAATGCGTGAACTGATGACGGATGACCTCCTCCTGCACCAGTTTCGGCGCCTGTGTCATCGACAGGAAACTTTCCTGCCAGAGCTCGACCGCCGTCGCCCCGTCCACTTCAGGCAACGACCACAGCCCGCCCCAGATCCCGCTTGGCGGGCGTCGCCAGAGCAATATCTGGTTCTCGTGACGGTGCAATAGCATCAGCGTACGTTTGTGCGGCTTTGCCCTGGCCGGCCTCTTCTGCGGGTACTCGGCCTGGCTATGATGAAGATAACTCCCGCATAGTTTTTTCAACGGGCAGGCCTCGCACTTCGGCTTCGATTTCAGGCACAGCATCGCGCCGATGTCCATCATCGCCTGGTTAAATTCGGCAGTATTCTCGGACGGGGTCACCGACTCGGCCAGGTACCAGAGTTGCTTCATGGTGTCGCTTTGCGCATACCAGCCGGGCACGCGGAAACAGCGAGCGAGCACCCGCTTGACGTTGCCATCGAGAATCGGCCAATGCTGGCCAAATGCAAAACTTAAGATCGCGCCAGCCGTTGAGCGCCCTATTCCCGGCAATGCCTCAACCGCGGCGAAGGTTTGTGGAAACCGGCCCCGGTGTTGATCGCGGATAACCCCTGCGGCCTTGTGCAGGTTG
>JBATHL010000506.1:0-4514 GCA_049666745.1 Gammaproteobacteria bacterium | reverse complement strand
CAACGTAACCGAGCGATTGTAATTCTTTGGATCAAGGTAATAACACGCATCAGTATCAGGACAGTAAATACAATAAAGATCAATTTCATCTTTATCAGTCTGCTGCATATGCGTTCCATTTTTATCTGCCCAACATGAGCGGAAATGAACCGTAATGCTTCCTGTTTTATCTACTGACTTATATTTAACCTGTATCCTTTGAAATTGCCAATCTTTATATGCGACCAAATCAAATGGCGCATGTTCAGTTACTGGATTTAAAATTAAAAAACCTTGCTCAAATAAATCCAGTTGAGCCTTCAAAACACCGAGGTCGCCCTTTTCCTTCGTGTGATGCACAAAAAGTATGCTACTCACAACCATTGGATGGGTCAACCGTAGGTTTCCTCGGGATTGCCATCAGCTCAGCAAACATTCACTGACTGTTAAGGTTTCCCCGATACAGTGCAATTCACTTTATGGGTTCTGTTTCCCCATAAAGGCTCCTAAATGCACACTAAAACATGTGCGCTCAAAGGCCGATGCTCTATCCAAATGAGCTACGGGCGCAAAAAAAATATGGTCGGGGTGGAGAGATTCGAACTCCCGACCCACTGCTCCCAAAGCAGTTGCGCTACCAGGCTGCGCTACACCCCGAAAAATGCCCCGGGCGCTTAGCACCCGTTGCAAGGCGCGGAATCATACGCTGATCAAAAATGATCGTCAATTGAATCGCCATGGTAATTACCTGATTAAGCGAGCGTTTTAATCAGCAACTGGAGTTAACCCCGACGCCAGCGAGTACCTCCGGCACCATCCTCGATAATTATGCCGGCAGCGCTTAATTCATCACGAATTCGATCGGCATTGGCCCAATCCTTACTGGCGCGTGCCTGCAATCGTTGCTCGATCAATTCGTCGATCGCGGTATCGCTGAGCCCGGTACTCTTCGTGCCTGGTCCCGATTTAAGAAATTTGTCGGCATCGTCCTGCAATAGGCCAATAACCGCACCGAGATACCGCAGCAGGCTTGCCAGGGCGTGCTGTTCTTCCCTGCCCTCGGCCTTGGCGCGATTGATATCCCGTGCCAGGTCAAACAACACCGACACCGCGCTCGCGGTATTGAAATCGTCATTCAAGGCCTGCTCAAAACGATGCTGATATTCAGTATCTTCAGGCATATCCACCGACCGGGTATCCTGGAGCGCGGCGTAAAGACGCTGCAAGGCCGCGCGCGCATGGTCGAGCTGTTCTTGCGAATAGTTGAGCTCGCTGCGGTAGTGGCTCGCGATAATAAAATAACGAATTTCTTCGGCACGATAGTTTTCCAGAACTTCTCTCAGGACGAAAAAATTGCCCAGCGACTTGGACATTTTCTCTTCGTTGACGTTGACAAATCCGTTATGCATCCAGTAATTGACAAATTTCTCCCCGTTACAGGATTCGCTTTGTGCAATTTCATTCTCGTGATGTGGAAACTGCAAATCCTTGCCGCCACCATGAATATCGAAATGATTACCAAGCAGACTATTCGACATCGCAGAGCATTCGATATGCCAGCCAGGCCGCCCATCGCCATACTTCGAAGGCCAGCTCGGTTCGCCGGGCTTGGCCGCTTTCCAAAGTACAAAGTCGAGCGGATCAGCCTTACCGGTATCGATCTCGACCCGTTCTCCGGCACGTAGTTCGTCTATTTTCTTGCCAGAAAGCTTGCCATAATCCGCAAATTTCGACACCGTAAAATAAACATCTCCATTGACTGCATGATAGGCAAAACCCTGTTGTTCCAGTTGTTCGATCATCGCCAGGATAGGCGCGATAGTCTCTGTGGCACAGGGTTCGAGATCAGGACGCAAAACGCCCAACGCATCGGCATCCTGGTGCATTGCGTCTATGAAACGCCTGGTTAGCTGAAAATACTCCTCGCCGTTTTCGTTGGCGCGATTGATTATCTTGTCATCAATATCGGTAATATTACGCACATAGGTAACTTCGTAGCCAAGGTGCCTGAGGAAGCGGTAAACGACATCGAACACCACCAGCACGCGTGCATGCCCGATATGACAGTAATCGTAAACCGTCATACCGCAGACATACATCCCAACCTGCCCCGCAACGATGGGCTCGAAGGTTTCTTTTTTATTGCTCAAGCTATTGTAAATGGTCAGCATCGCCGGTTTTTTATAGGTCATGAAATTTCCCGATAGAGTTTAAAAGATGAACTCACCGAGTGAAACCGTTAATTGTTTGTCGGCTTCCCTAAGCGCCGACAAATCAGTAGAATCCGCAGGCCTGGATTAACTGGAATGCTGATGAAAAAAACGCTACTTCCGATCGGGATCGTGCTCGCAGCCATTCTATCCCTGGTACTTTACCCCTATTTCAAAGGTGAAAATTCAATGAATGAAACAACTGCAGACAACCCAAGCGTGCAAATAGAAACCACCATGGGTAACATCACGATCGAGCTTGATATGCAAAATGCCCCCGTCAGCAGTGAGAACTTCCTCGCTTACGTCGATGACGGTTACTTTGTCGATACGACCTTTCATCGCGTCATTCCCAACTTCATGATTCAGGGAGGCGGCATCACCGCCGATATGCAGGATAAGCCAAGTAAACGAGAGCCGATCGAAAATGAAGCCAGCAACGGACTAAAAAATGATCGGGGGACATTAGCGATGGCTCGCACCAGCGACCCGCATTCCGCAACCTCACAATTTTTCATCAATCATGCCGACAACGGGTTCCTGAATTTTACCAGCGAGTCGATGCAAGGCTGGGGCTATGCCGTATTTGGTAAGGTCACCGACGGAATGGATGTAGTCGATGCAATCGCCCAGGTTCCTACCGACAACAGCGGCGGTCATCAAAACGTTCCCGTCGAAACCATCACCATAACTGGCGTCAGTCGACAGTAACAGCAGTGCGCAGGCATGAGCGACGAGTACCTGTTCATTTCTGATTGCCATCTCGACGCCAGCCGGCCAGAAGTTACGGCCATGCTGGCAAACTTTCTCGAGACGCGGGCCGTTTCGGCCCGCTATCTCTTCATTCTGGGGGATTTGTTCGAGGTCTGGCTGGGCGACGACGATCCTGCACCAGAGCAGCAGCATGTCATCGGATTACTGCGTCAGCTTGGGCAAAATACTGATTTGTTTTTCATGGCTGGAAACCGGGATTTCCTGCTCGGTAAAGCCTTTGCTGACGCGAACAACATAACCCTGCTCGACGAACCACATGTACTGCTGCTCGATGAAACCAGGGTAGTACTGGTTCATGGCGACATTCTTTGTACAGACGACCATGATTACCAGGCTTTTCGTTCGATGGTGCGCGTACCTGAGTGGCAATCCACTTTCCTGGCTAAACCCCTGCCAGAGCGTCAGCAATTGGCTGCTGGGATGCGCAGCGATAGTGTCGATGCGATGGCTCAGAAGTCCATACAAATAATGGACGTTAATTCAAGCGCGGTACAAAACTGTTTCCGTGATAATGAAGCGAGTACCATTATCCACGGACATACCCACCGTCCCGCGGTACATAACTATGATTCGAATTTATGCAGAATTGTTCTCGGCGACTGGGACCAGGAGCCAAGCTACCTGAGCTGGAAGCGGGAGCAGGGATTTAAATTACACGACCCGAGAATTGGTTAACCCGGGGATATACTATATGTCGCAGGGTTAATGAAAACCCTGTTCCAGCGCACTAAGTTCGTCAGTCTGGAAACCAGCTTCGAGGCGTGCCGGCCAGTTAAATGGGCCGCGCAGTTTACCCCCCATGTAGCGTTCGATCAGCTTACGAAAAGTTTCGTCGGCATCAAGCTCCTGTTGTTCACACAGATGGTTATACCAATGGTTCCCAATACGTACATGGCCCACTTCATCACGATATATGATTTTCAGTATCTCGACCGCAGCCTGATCGTCAATCTGTTTAAACTTTGCAATCATTCCGGGCGTGACGTCCAGGCCACGCGCCTCCATGACGCGGGGCACCAGGGCCATGCGATGCAATACATTGTCGCGGGTTTGACAAACCATATCCCACAGCCCTCGATGAGCGCGGTGGGCACCGTAGTAACTCCCGCGCCGCCTGAGTTCCCCCTCGAGTAGCTGGAAGTGCCTGGCCTCCTCGCTCGCTACCAGTAACCAGTCGCTGACAAACTGTCGCGGCATCCCGCGAAAGCGATATGCCGCGTCGAGAGCGATATTGATCGCGTTAAACTCGATATGTGCAAAAGCATGTAACAATCGTACTCGCCCCAATTCGGTCGCCACGCTACGGCGTTCCAGTTTTCTGGGGTCGACCAGTTCGGGTTCCTGCGGTCGCCCCGGATCATCGATTGGCAGAATGACCGATTGTGCCTTGCAACTTAGCAAGCCCTGTTGCCAGGCATGATGTAGCTGCGTCGTCAAAGCGCACTTACGACCTGCATCTGAGGTCAGAATTGCAGCCTCGATCTGTTGATAAAGTTCAGCCATCCAGACCTCGGGATATATCGGCAACAATATCATCGATATTCTCCAGCC
>JBATHL010000505.1:0-3863 GCA_049666745.1 Gammaproteobacteria bacterium | reverse complement strand
CGCCTTGCAGCTACATGCTTCAGGACTCGCAGAGACCCCATAGGTCTTGCTCCGAGGCTCCTTTGCTATGGCTATGCATCGGCGGGCGATCGTCCAGCCTTGTTCACCAGATCCCCCCTGATGTTCGTTCCCTTCATGCAATATGCAGGCTAGTGATTCCCCCGTGTTAGATTCTATCCAGATTACCAACTTCGCCATCATCGATTCGTTACAGCTTGAATTTGATTCCGGACTAAGTGCGCTTACCGGCGAGACTGGCGCCGGCAAATCCATTTTACTCGATGCGATCAAACTGGTGGCCGGCGACCGTGCGGAAAGCGATACCATTCGCAGCGGCGCGGAACGAGCCGAGATAAGTGTATGTTTCCGCCTGAATGATGCAGACCAGGCCCATAGCTGGTTGACTGACAACGAAATGAGCGCGGCCGGGGAATGCGTGATAAGACGCGTCCTACATGTCAATGGGCGCAGCAAAGCATTTATCAACGGTTATAACGCGACCCTGATGCAGCTGCGCGCCCTGTGTGACCTGCTAATCGATATCCACGGCCAGCACGAACACCAATCGCTGCAATTGCCCCAGATACAGCGGCAATTACTCGACGCCTTTCTCGGTGAACGCAGCCTGGTTGAACAGGTGCGGCAAAAGTTCGCGGAATATCAGGCTTTACAGCAACGCTTTGGACAGGCCCAGTCGGGTTCCCTGGAACGCGAGCAAAGAATTGATTTGCTGGGGCTTTATTGCGAAGAACTGAACCAGTTGAATTTGCAGGCAGACGAGTTCGATGCCTTGCAGGAAGAGTATCGTCGACTTTCAAACGCAGGCAAGCTGATTGATAAATCGGGTGAAGTTCTGGGTTACCTGTACGAAAACGAAGAGCAGAACGTCCAGTCGACGCTAAGCCTTTGTGAACAGGAACTAAGCCAGCTGCTGCTCAGTGACAGAGCGCTTGCCGGCAGTCATGAACTGGTAAACGCGGCACTGATACAGATCCAGGAGGCGACCTCCGAATTGCGCAACTATCGCGATGGAATCGAACTCGATGGTGCGCGCCTGGAATCGATTAATGAGCGAATCGCCAGCAGCCAGAACCTGGCCCGCAAACATCGGCTCGAAGTTAACGCACTACCCGGGCTTGCGGCCGCATTGAATCGGGAACTGGATACCTTGCAAGGTGATGATTTCGATATCGAAGCGATGCAGCGGGATCTCGAGAAACTGCAGCAAGACTATATGTTCAGTGCAGGAGAGTTATCTTTAAAGCGCCAGCAAACTGCTGCTATTTTATCCGAGCAAATAACCCGGGTGATGCAGCAACTAGGCATGGATAGTGGTCAGTTTGTAATCGAAATCGAAGGCAATCAACAACCCGGCCCGCATGGCATTGACAATATTCGTTACCTCGTCAGTGCCAACCCGGGGCAGCCACCAAAACCACTGGCGAAAATCGCCTCGGGTGGTGAACTGTCACGCATCAGTCTCGCGATCCAGGTCATTATGAGCGAATCTTCACGCATCCCGACATTGATATTCGATGAAGTGGATAGCGGGGTCGGGGGTGGCGTAGCGGAAATCGTCGGTAAGAAACTGCGCCTGCTAGGGCGCGAAAGGCAAGTCCTTTGTGTTACTCATTTACCCCAGGTCGCCTCCCAGGCGCATCACCATTTCCGGGTAGAGAAAATCAGTCAAAACAATGCAACCTCGACCGAGGTATTTGTATTAAGTGATGCTGAACGGCTCGAAGAGGTCGCGCGTATGCTTGGAGGCGTTACGATTACCGAACAAACGCGGGCCCATGCCAGCGAAATGATCGCCACCGCCGAGTAGTGATTCTCCAGTAGGCGGGTTCAATCGTTGAAATGGCCGTAGAGCACCATTGTATGTTCGGTTATCGTAAATCCGTGTCTGCTGGCAATTTCCTGCTGGCGCTGCTCGATAACTTCGTCGTAAAACTCCACTACTTTGCCGCTTGAAATATCAACCAGGTGGTCGTGATGTTCACCATCATCAATTTCGAAAACCGCATGACCGCCATCAAAATGATGACGGGTTACCAGGCCTGCGCTTTCGAACTGGGTCAAGACCCGGTAAACCGTGGCCAACGCAATCTCTTCACCTGAATCCAGCAGCATCTTGTATATGTCCTCTGCTTTCAAATGTCGATCAGCTGAATTTTCCAGCAGCTCAAGAATTTTCATCCGCGGCAAAGTTACTTTCAAGCCCGCGTTTTTAATATCAGTGGTTTCCATAGAAAGTTCTCACAGTATTTGCAGCATATCGATCGGCGCAGTATCATCCCGCCCTGCTTCGCAACGATTAGCAGTATGATTTTACGTCTATTACAAACTATCCTTGTCGCCGGGTGCATCATTGTAGCATTGCCAGGCTGCCTCTATCGAATGGATATCCCCCAGGGTAATCGCATTGATGATGGTCTCGAACAACAGCTGCAAATCGGTATGTCCCGCAATCAGGTCGAGTTCCTGCTTGGTTCGCCTGCCATAGTCGATTTATACCGGCCCGACCAGTGGTATTACTATTATTACCTGAAAACCGGAGACGATGGCAAGATTGTAAAGCGTCACCTGACGCTAACTTTCAGCAATGATTTACTCTCGAAGATTGACGGAACCCTCAGTCCTGGTTGATTGCGCCGCCGCCTTTTTTCATCTGTAATCCCTGTGCCGCGCGTTGTCGGCGTATTTCCTTGGGATCTGCGATTAACGGCCGGTAAATTTCGATGCGATCACCGTCAGTTAACTCGTAGTCAGCCGCGACGGCTTTGCCAAATACGCCCAGTTCACAGTTTTCCAGATCGATCTGCGGAAAGTGCTGATCGATTCCAGACTGCCTGACTGCGTCACGGACCGTGGTGTCAGGTTCGACCTCGCATTCGAGAATCAATTGTTTTTTTGGTGTCGCATAGGCAACTTCGATCAGGGTTTTAGTGTTCATATAGTTCGTTGGCACGTTCGCAGAACGAACTAACCATCGTGTTGGCAATGCGAGAAAAGGCCGGCGCAATAATAGCGGACGCCAGACCCTGCTTCAATTCATACTGTAAGACCAGTTCTACCTTGCAACCCTCGGCATCGACCGGGGTAAAGCTCCACAGCCCCTCCAGTCTGCTGAACGGTCCCTCGATCAGCGCCATTTCTATCGATTCACCCGGCTGCATCGTGTTTCGTGTTTTAAACCAGTGGTTTAATCCAGCGCCACGCATCAATATTGAAGCTTCCATCGAGGTTTCATCGACATGATGGGTTTCAACACCTCCACACCAGGGTAAAAATTCAGGGTAGTTATCTACATCGTTTACCACGTCATACATGAAGCGAGCCGGGTAAGGCATCAACGCGCTACGCCTGATCTCCGGCACTTCAGATGATTCCGAAAGCGGCCAGGATTACCACCAGCAATAATACCGGGACGATATAGCGCACCAGGTAATTCCATATTTCAAAACAGTAATGTCTCGATAAGGCGAATTCTTTATGACTGACTTCACGTGGAATTTTCCAGGCGACAAACAGGCAGACAAACAATGCTACAAATGGCTGAATCAGGTGGCTGGAAATAAACACCAGCACGTCGTGGAACCCGGCGTTGTTAACCAGGCGGATGGCTTCGTCGCCATAAAACAGGGCAATGGTAAAACCGTTTCCATTCCAGACGCTATGCGCAAACACGACACCCAGACCAAACAACCAGGAGCCGATACCAAGTGACACCGCCGCTCTCAACCTGGATATATTGCACTTACGCTGAAAATAGGTGATGGGGGCCTCAAGCAACGCAATAGAGGTTGTTAGCGCGGCTATTGTCAACAACAGGAAAAACAGGGTATTGAACAGGTCGGCAG
>JBATHL010000504.1:0-4276 GCA_049666745.1 Gammaproteobacteria bacterium | reverse complement strand
GCCGAAGATTGTCACCCACCAGGCCTTTATGAGAGTTCGTTTTCTCCAAAGCAGACCCTCAGAAAGTAATTACAAGCTTCCGAGTCCGACCCTAAACAGCCACTGGGAACTAAAATATCAAGAGCCGCTTCGTGCCGATACTGTTGAAAAACTCGATAAAAATGGAGGACTGTTTTTCTGCAATAAACCAAACCATCATGAACTTCTCGTAGCAGCTAGTATGTAAGCTCAGCAGTAGTTCTGTTGGAAGAGATCGGTGGCTTTGGCTCTCTTCCCGTATATTAAAATTTAGAAATTGTTAGGGTGTAAATAAATTTGTCGTCTGGAAAAATTTGGAGTTTTTCAACAGTATCTGCCCTTAGGAGTCATTCAGGGAAAGGGGGAGACAGCGTGCTCGATACCCGTGTGTACTACTGCCCAATACCATAGGATTTTAAGAAAAGAGTCGTTTATTCTTTATTAAACTTTAGCTAACCCTGGATTGATCGAGATTGATCATTCCAGGGTCAGTGTGTATAGATGGATTACAACTTATCGACGTCGATGGCAATAGTAATTGCCCCAATTTCTCGGCCTTTATCGTTAGCAATCGAGGCACTAGTCTGAGAAATATTCTTACCGCCATCTTCCTCGACATCGTCGATAAAGCGCTCGAAAGGACCCATACGGTATGTCTTCAGCCACTTCCCTTCGTCTCCCTGCATGTAATCACCTGTAGGATCAGTTTGACCGACGTTAAGTCCCTTATTATCCATTACAAATATTTCCACTATAACGCCGTTCGAAGCTGCACGTACACCACGTAAAAAACTCGACAAGTGATTATTCAGTTTGCTGTTCATTAATTCGCCACCACCAGCATCCTTCTCCCCACGCCATCTAAAGTCCAGGTTGGCGATATTTGTGGAGGTAAGGCCATAATGATTTAAATTTTGCTGACTCACCGCGGAAACAATTTCTGGCGCTTTCAACCAGCCGCTAATATTAGCATCAAAGTATTTATTGATCTTGGCTTCATGCCCTGCAGCCATGGCGCTGCTGACACCAAGAGTCAAACCGATTAGTGCTACGCGTAATATCAGACGTTTCATAATATCCCCCTAATTAGGTTATTTTGGCATTGAATTATTGTATCCGGTGTTCTGGTATACTGCATTTTGTATACCATACTCTAGGAATTTTGTCACGAGTTTGATCAGGAGCGGTCTGTACGTCGTTATCCCATATGGAACCACTTGACCGATTTTCTAAGAGACACTTTTCTACCAGTTGTTTCTCCAGTTTATCCTGCTAGTTTCAAGTTTAGATATTAGACTAAAAGTTTGTTCTAACTAGCTACAATCTGAAGGTCCGTTCAGTGCCGATTGCTGTCTTCTTGAAGGCTTAAACGAACGGCAGCTTTTGGCCGAACTCAGAAGCCCAGGTAGCCCATTTCAGCGTCTGCTATTGGAGGCAGAGCTCTTGCTATCCAGTCTCTAGATTTAATTCCTGACTTACAAAATTTACCGCAAAAGATATACGGTTTACCGACCGAATAGCGACAATCCCTCAACCCCCTTGCCGTTACCACCAATCTTGACCTGATGGAGTAGAAGGCATATTTTAAACCTCGCTCGCTGAGCTAGCTTGCACATCCGGGCTGACTAAGTGCCATCTCGAATCGGTCCCGCCAATTTATTTATAAAATGGAGATAAGATCATGAATAAAAAGATTAGTGTTGTGGCATTTGCCATAACAACATTATTTACTTCTTTCTTAACGCACGCCGATGATAGGCCAATGGGTTTTTTCGTCACTAGTGTTGGTATGGGAAATGGTGGTGATTTGGGTGGCCTGAAAGGTGCTGATGCGCACTGCAAAAAACTGGCTTCAGCGGTGGGTGCAGGCAATCGCGACTGGAAGGCTTACTTGAGCACCGAGGAACCGAACAAACGTGGCGTCTTCGCCAGAAACCGCATTGGCAATGGCCCCTGGTACAATGCGCGTGGCATTTTGATCGCTACCAACCCGACCGACCTACATCTTTACAATAAAACCATCACGCTCGAGACAGCGCTCGACGAGGCCGGAAATCGCATTAAGGGCCGTTATGATAAACCCAATGAGCACGACATCCTGACTGGGTCTCAGGACGATGGCACCCCTTACTTTCCGGATGATAAGGATCACACTTGCAACAACTGGACTAGCAGCAGCGAAGGCAGTGCGCAGGTAGGTCATCATGATCGTCATGGGGGTGGCAATCCTTCATGGAGCTCCGCCCATGCTTCTCGTGGTTGTAGCCAGGAGGCGCTGACGAAAACCGGCGGTGCTGGAAAGTTCTATTGCTTTGCGGCTGACTAAGTAATCAACCTGATAATTGGGAGTCCGCCGCCTGGCGGGTTGAAATTGATTGCATGTTACAGGGTGACGCCTTTTGTAGGGACGGACGACTACTGCTGTTGTTTAGCCTCTTTCTTTGTTTGGCAGTGACACCAATGAGTCCTTCGCAGGCTGATCAAGCGGCCGCCTCCTTACAGGCTAAATTTTTGAATGCAGCCGTGGAGAATGATTCGGTTACTGTTCAAGAGTTGCTGGCACAGGGGGTTGATATCGAATCTCGTGATGCTAATGGTCGCAGCGCATTGTTACTCGCCACCCATCACAATGCCATCGATGTTGCACGCATTTTGATCGACACGGGTGCCAATGTGAACGCGATGGATAATATTACCGATTCGCCTTATCTCTACGCAGGTGCCGAAGGCCGGCTTGAAATCCTGCGAATGGCGCTCGCCCATGGTGCGGATCTCTCCAGTGTCAATCGATATGGCGGTACCGCTTTGATCCCAGCAGCCCACCACGGTCACATTGAAACTGTACAGGAGCTGCTCAAAACCGAAATAGACATTGATCATATCAACTATCTGGGTTGGACCGCCCTACTGGAGGCCATCATTCTTGGCGATGGCGGGCCGACTTATGTCGAGATTATACGACTGCTGATCGAGGCTGGGGCCGATATAAATATAGCTGATGGAGACAATGTTACTCCGTTGGCCCATGCAACAACCCGTAACTATACGGAGATTGCCGATATGTTGCGTACAGCGAGTGAAAACAAACAAGACTAAATGATCAAAAAGGGTACATTTATTTTACAGATACCAGTGTCCGTTTCTGGCCGTTTCGAGAAGCCCAGGTTGCGATTACGAGCGTCTCCTTACGAGAAAGCTGCCGCTGGAATCAACTACGCCAGCCGCCAAGTCCGACCCATAACAGAAGCTCAAAAAAACCGATCAAGCTTGTGTGTCTAGCGCAAAAATGCTTATCTAATCACAATAAACAACGAACCCCCATTGCGATTGACGCGAAGCAGCACGGAGGTCGAGCTTAGCTCCAATGCAGCTTGCAACGATTTGGTGTCATATACCTTGCGTTTGTTGGCACCCACAATCACATCACCTGCGCGTAATCCATTGTAGGCGGCTGCCGAGTTAGGAGCTACGTCAACGACTAACACCCCGTCGCCATCTGGGTTGTTCTCGACTTGCAGCCCCTACAAAAGTGGAGTGAGCTCATCTACTTGCGCCTGTCGGGATTTAGCCTCGCCGACCTTGACCGTCAGCTGCAATGAGTCGCCGTTGCGCAATATTGTAAGCCGTACCTTGTCGCCGACTTCCTTGATACCAATTCGGCTGCGCAGTTGGGCTGTCGAGCTGGTAGTTTTGCCGTCAGCCTCGATGATGATATCACCTGATTTGATTCCCGCGTCAGCGGCTGGCGAGCCTTCGACAACATTAGTCACCAATACCCCGAACTGTCCTTTAGCCAGAACAAAGGCGTCCCGCAGGTCAGGGGTTATGTCCTGGATTCCGATACCGATTTGTCCGCGTCTAACCCCGCCATACTCGATTATTTGCTGCATGCTTGCATTTGCCATGTTGACCGGTATCGCAAACCCGATACCAACGTTACCCCCGGCGGGCGAGATAATTGCGGTATTAATACCCACCAGCTCACCTTTCAGATTGACGAGGGCACCACCGGAATTGCCCGGATTGATCGACGCATCGGTTTGAATAAAATTTTCATATCCTTCGATGCCCAGGCCGCTACGCCCGAGCGCGCTAACAACGCCGGTGGTTACGGTCTGCCCCAATCCGAAAGGATTGCCGATGGCGACGACGAAATCACCGACTTCCAGCAGGTTCGAATCGGCAAAGCTGACCTCGGTCAAATCATCGGCATCGATCTCGAGTATTGCGATGTCAAGTTCGGGGTCGGTTCCAACTA
>JBATHL010000503.1:0-7654 GCA_049666745.1 Gammaproteobacteria bacterium | reverse complement strand
CCTCGGCAGGGTGGCGATTTTCAATATCGCCAGGGTTTACGCAGCGAACAGGATCCAAATTATGAAGGGATTGCCCGCCTGTTACGCGATGAAGACCCGGAGGTCAGGACGCTGAAACTGGGTGCCGGCGATCTCAACGTGTTCAAGGGCAAGAATACGGCACACCGGGTGACGCCACCCGTTGGCGATCTGGCCCGGGTTGTCACTGTCTTTTCCTACTATGAGACCCCGGGCAGGCTTTTTACCGATGCGGAAAACCTGGGCTTCTACGGTCGCACCAATAGCCCGTCCTGAGCAAAAAAAAGCCGCGGTTGGGGACCGCGGCAAAAACCTGGGATGAAATCCCTGGGGAGGTAATGCTGAAATCTAGCAACCGAAACCGAACCACCCGGAAGTTTTGTCTCCGCTCTGCTGGTCGCAGGTTTGCGCAGCAAAAATCTTTGCATAGGTATTTGGATTTAAATAAACCATGTAATTCGCAGGATTCATGGTTTCGCGGTACATCGCGGGGTCCGCCATATGCTGATAAGAGGCTGGATTCATCCAGTAGGAAACGGTTTGTGGATTCATCATTACCTGGTACGACGCAGGGTTCATCCATGCCGCCATGTTTTCAGGTTTCATGAACTCCAGGTAAAACTGCGGTTGCATGAATTGTGTATAGCTGGCCGGGTTCATGAAGGTCATATGTGTCGGAATATGAGTCTTCGGATCGATCCAGTTCATCCACGCACTCGGCTGCGCCGCGTTGAAAGTCAACCCATTTGAAATCGCTGGTGGCGTTGGCCCGGTAAATGCGGTCATCCAGTAACCCGGATCAAGCAGGTTTGTGTTGGCCGCGGGGGCAGCTGCTGTCACCTTAACTTCGGCTTCGACCGCCTGGTTGGCGTAGGATGCCAAGCTTAATGACAGCAGGGCTGCCGTGGTGATTTGCAGAAGATATTTTTTGCTGATCATTAGTTTAGTTACCCGTCTTTGTTGGAATTAATCGAAGCGGCGTGAAAGCTGTACTCGATTATCATCTATATAAGTAAGAACTAATATAGATAGGAAGAGTTAGACGATCTATCCCCATTGGAATGTCGCTGGGAATCCGATTATGCCTGTCAGGCGCTTGTTGCCCTGGTGAACAGGTGAAAGCGCAGACTCAGCAGCGAGGCGGCTACCGCAAGACCGGCTGCCAGCCCCCACCACAACCCGGCGCCACCCATATCATAGTAAAACGCGAGGATCGAACCGCCGCCGATGCCGAGAATCCAGTAACCGAAACCCGCTATCCACAGTGGCACCAGGTTGTCTTTCATGCCCCTGAGTGCGCGCGCCGCGGCGGCCTGCAAACCGTCGAATACCATGAACAGTGCGCCGATAAATAAAAATTGAGTCGCCAGTTCGGCGACTTCGGTAAATCCGGGGTCATCAGGTGATGCGAAAACCCGAATGATGGTCTCCGAAAAGGCTATCGGCACGACGACCATTGATGAGGTGATCGCGATGACCAGGGTCATGCCGAGAAATCCGGCGCGGCGTGCATCAGGCATGCTGTTACGGCCGGTAGCATGCGCCACGCGAATCATCGTTGCCTCGGCCAGTCCGAAGGCGATAACGAATGGAATGCCGACCCAGCCCGATGTGATTTGATAGGCAGCCAGGGTTTTAGCGCCAATCACTCCTGACAGGATCGACGTAATCGCAAATAAGCCCGCTTCGAGGAAGGCGAGACTTGCTACCGGCCAGCCCAGCCAGAGGATTTCGCGGCACAGGGGCCAGTGTAGTTGCCATTTTTCCTTGAAAATCCCGAATCCCCGGAACATCGGCTTGCGATAAACATGCAGCACCAGCGCCAGGAACATGAACCAGGAAACCAGACTGGTGGCTAAACCGGCACCAAACAGGCTCAGTGGCGCCAGGCCGAGACCACCGTGGACAAACCACAGGGTCAAAACGTAATTCAATGCGACTGCAAGCACGGATATGACCAGCACCGACACGGTTTGCGACAACACCGCGACAAAATTGCGAAATATCGAAAACCACAGCACCGGCAGTACCGCGCCGCTGATGCCATGCAGGTAACCGCGCGCCAGTTCGATTACCCGGGGGTCCTGCCCGGTGGCGGTCAGGGCAAGGTCAAGGTTCCAGATAATGATCATCGCCGGAATACCCAGCCCGGTGGCGACGAAAAATCCCTGCCTGACCGAATCTCCCAGTTCCATTTTTTTGCCGGCACCGAGCGCCTGCGCTGCAAGAACGCCGACGATAGAAAGCAGTGCCATCAGGATTATCAGCACTTCGAAGGTCAGGTCACCGGCGATGCCCACCGCGGCGAGGGAATGATAGCCAAGCTTGCCAACCACCATTTTGGTGGTGAGAAACATCGCGAATTCAGCGAGATAGGCCGCGGAAAGTGGGATCGCGATGATAAAAAACAGACGTAGTTCGTCTTTCAGCGAGGCATTGAAGAGAGTCATAAAGAGTTACTTATTGTTGCCGGTAATGTAGTCGATTCATGCTCACAGTGGTAGCAAATCCCCACGTTTTATTACCAGCGCGACCAATTCGATTAGCGGACAGGGGTCTTTAGGCTTTGACAATGCGCCTTTAGCTCATAATAATGGCGTTTGTTACACAAGACGATGGCAGCCTTGCGAACGCCGAAATGCAGGCCTGCAAAAACAAAAATAATCGGCACAACCCTATCGAAGGAGAGCTTCAATGAAATTTTCTGGTAAGAAAGTATTAAGCACGACCGCGCTCGCGTCCGTGTTGGCGGTATCGCTGGGTAGCGGTAGCGCGCTGGCGGCGGGCCAGCAATTTGTATCCATAGGCACAGGTGGCGTAACCGGGGTTTACTATCCCACCGGTGGTGCGATCTGTCGCCTGGTCAATAAAAACCGTAAAGAGCACGGCATTCGTTGTTCCGCCGAATCAACCGGTGGTTCAATCTACAATATCAATACCATCCGCGCCGGCGAACTCGAGTTTGGCGTTGCCCAGTCTGACTGGCAGTACCACGCTTATAACGGCTCGTCCAAATTCAAGGACCAGGGTGCTTTCAAGAAACTCAGGGCAGTATTTTCAGTGCATCCGGAGCCGGTCACGGTTATCGCCAGCGATAGATCCGGCGTGATGCAACTTACCGATATCAAAGGTAAGCGCATGAATATCGGTAATCCCGGTTCGGGAACCCGTGGTACCTGGGAAGTTATCGAAGAAGCCCTCGGCTGGAAACGCAGCGACCTCAAACTGGCGGCGGAAATGAAATCGGCCGAAACCGGCCAGGCGGTTTGTGATGGCAAGATCGATGCCTATTTCTGGCTGGTGGGTCACCCGTCCGCGCTGACCCAGGAATCCCTGGCGACCTGTGACGCACACCTGGTGGACGTCAAGGGACCGGCAATCGATGAACTGGTAAACGATAATACCTATTATCGTACGGCGACTATACCTGCTGGCATGTATAACAACGATCGTGACATCCAGACCTTTGGTGTAGGTGCGACTTTCGTTAGCAGCACTGAGGTAGATGATAAGGTTGTCTATACCATCGTCAAGGCGGTGTTCGATAACTTCGAGGACTTCAAAAAGCTGCATCCAGCATTCGCCAACCTGAAAGAATCGGAAATGATCAAGGATGGCCTGTCAGCCCCGTTGCATGATGGTGCTGTCAAGTACTACAAAGAAAGAGGCTGGATGTAAGATTCAGTAGCAGCACAACAAACGGGTCGCAATTTGCGGCCCGTTTGCATACGGGGCAGGCGTATTTGTTTTTCAGTGTAATTTCCGCGCAATCCTATGCGGCTTGACGGAAATCCTGTAACGCGAAAGCATGGTAAATCGTGGCTTAGCGTCCGCATGACTGACTGATAACTCAGGTCTGAACCCAATACAAATATAATAAGCAAGATATCGGGGGACAAGATGGCAGAGCAAAGTGAAACGCACAGTTTACAGGACGAAATTGTAGCGGCGGTTGATACCGGCGCGCGCAGCCCGGTGGGGGGCGTAGGGCAGTTTATAGCGGGAACCGCTTTCGTCTGGGCGCTGTTTCAACTCTATATTGCCTCCAATCTGCCATTCTGGTTGAGCGATGTCACTGGCCTCGGTATGGTGGTGACCAATTCCAATGCGCGCCTGATCCACCTGGCGTTTGGCCTGTTTCTGGCCGCGCTGGCATTTCCGTTATTCAAATCGAGTCCAAAGAACAAAATCCCCTGGTATGACTGGTTACTGGCGGTGACCGGGGTTGCCTGTTGCCTGTACATAGTCGTATTTAGGAACGAAATCGCGGAGCGCGCCGGGCTGCCGACCCAGAGTGACCTGATTGCCTCGTCCATCGGCATGCTCATTCTGGGCATTACCGTTTATCGCTCGCTCGGACTGCCATTGCTGATTGTCGCCTCGGTTTTTGTCAGCTACGTATTCTTCGGCAATTCCGAGTATTTACCGGAAGCAATCCAGTGGAAAGGAGCCTCCTATGGCAAGGCCATGTGGCACTTCTGGATGCAGAATGAAGGCGTATTCGGGGTTGCTCTCGGCGTGTCGGCGTCGTTGATATTCCTCTTCGTGTTATTTGGCTCGATCCTCGAGAAAGCCGGTGCCGGAAACTATTTCATCAAGATCGCGTTTGCGCTGCTCGGGCACCTGCGCGGGGGACCGGCCAAGGCAGCGGTAGTCGCGTCTGCGCTCAGTGGCCTCTACTCGGGTTCATCGATTGCGAATGTGGTGACCACCGGAACCTTTACTATCCCGTTGATGAAGCGTACCGGGTTCAGCGCGGAAAAGGCCGGCGCGGTTGAGGTTGCGTCATCGACCAATGGCCAGCTGACGCCGCCGGTGATGGGCGCCGCAGCGTTTCTGATCGCCGAATTTACCGGCATCAGCTACACCGACATTCTCAAGCATGCACTGGTGCCGGCGTTGGTATCCTATATAGCGCTGGTATATATCGTGCATCTGGAAGCGATGAAGATGAATTTGAAAGGCCTGCCCAAGCTGCCATCGAATAAAAGCTTCTCCGCAAAACTGATCGGTTTCCTGAGTGGTTTCATCGGCATCTCGGTGCTCGGGATTGCCGTTTACTATGGTCTCGGCTGGATCAAGGTAGCGATTCCAGAATTTGCTTTTGCCATTGTCGCCATCGGCTGTGGGGGCATGTATCTCTATTTGCTGTGGCTGGCATCGAAGCAACCCGATCTCGTGGTCGATCCGCCGGATGCACCGATTACCGAACTCCCCCATGCCGGCACCGTCGCGATTACCGGCCTGTATTTTATTCTGCCGATCGTGATCTTGATCTGGTGCATCATCATCGAACGTCTGTCGCCGGCACTGTCAGCATTCTGGGCAACCATTGCGATGATTATTGTCATTCTGACGCAGGATCCGATCAAGGCTTATTTCCGCGGTACCGGTAACTATGGTGCAGCCTTCAAGGTCGGCGTGGGGCACTGGATCGAAGGTATGATCGCCGGTTCGCGCAACATGATCAGCATCGCAGTCGCTACTGGCGCCGCCGGTATCATCGTCGGCACCATTTCGCTGACCGGCGCGCACCAGGTGGTCGGCGAGTTCGTCGAATTCCTCTCCGGTGGCAGCCTGATCTTCATGCTGATCCTGGTAGCTCTGATGAGCCTGATCCTGGGCATGGGACTACCCACCACCGCCAACTACATCGTGGTGTCATCACTGATGGCCCCGGTCATCCTGACGCTGGGGGCAAAAAGCGGCCTTATCGTGCCGTTGATTGCGGTGCACCTGTTCGTGTTTTACTTCGGTATTCTGGCTGACGATACGCCCCCGGTCGGGCTGGCTGCATTTGCCGCCGCCGCCATCTCCAAAGGCGATCCGATCAAGACCGGTATCCAGGGATTCGCTTACGATATTCGTACCGCGTTATTGCCCTTCCTGTTTATTTTCAATACCGAGTTACTATTAATCAATGTGGGGGTGGCAAAGGCTTTCTTTGTTTTCGGGGTCGCGGTGGTGGCGATGATGCTGTTTGCATCCGCCACCCAGGGTTACATGTTTACCCGCAACCGGAAATGGGAGTCGGTCGTGTTGCTGCTGATCGCGTTTACGCTGTTTCGACCAGGCTACTGGCTGGACAAGGTTTCGCCGCCTTATGATTTGCATAATCCTGACCTCGTTTACGAAGTGATCGATGAGGTCACGCCAAACGGAACCCTTACCATTGTTGTCAGCGGGCCGGATTTCGATACCGGTGAAATCGAGTCGACCACGATACTGGTTAACCTGGAGGATGCCAGCGACGCGGCAGAACGCTTGCGCAATGCCGGCTTGACAGTCATCGTCGAGAGCGGTCGGGCGATCATCGAAGAACCATTTCCCGGTACACCGTATTTTGAAAGCCTGGGTAAATCGTTCGACTACTATGCTGACGAACCAGTGGAAATCGCCGAAGTCCGTCAACCCGCCGAACGCATCGCCAAGGAAGTGTTTTATATTCCGGCAGTTTTGCTGTTGGCATTAATCATGTTTATGCAAAAGCGGCGTTCGCGTGAAGAGCGGGCAGCGAAGGTCGAGGCGCCAGCCTGATTTTTGTACAGCGTTGATTTAACTTTGTAGTTTGGTCGATGTCGCCGTTTATCATCGGCCTGGTTTTGCTGGCTGCACTCTTGCATGCCAGCTGGAACGCCATGGCGAAGTCCGGCGGCACGCCGCAATTCAGCATTGCCTCCTACCGCTTGATCAGTGCGCTCTGCTGCCTGCCGCTGCTGTTCCTGTTTCCGCTTCCGCTCGCGGCAAGCTGGCCGATGCTACTGGCTTCGGCCATTATTCATACTGCCTACTACGGAACCCTCTCCATGTCATATCGAACCGGGGATTTATCCCAGGTTTATCCGCTATTTCGTGGCCTGGCGCCGGTGCTGGTGGTGCTCGGTGCCGCCCTGTTTGCCAACGAGTACCTGCCGGCGGGTGAGATGATCGGTATCGGACTGGTCAGCGCGGGGCTTATCAGCATTACCTTTGCCGGCGGCGCTGTCGGCAAGATTCCCGCGGCCGCCTTGCGCTGGGGACTGGCTACCTCGGTTTTGATTGCCGCTTACACGGTTGCCGATGGCATCGGCGTGCGCGCGGCCGGCAATCCATTCAGTTACATTATCTGGTTGTTTGTGCTCGAACCGATTCCGATCGGGTTATGGTTGCTGGCCCGGGATCGGTCTGCATGGTTTGGTTACATGCGTGCCAAGCCGGGCAAGATTACCGCCGGCGCGCTGGCCGCGGCAACCGCTTATGCAATGGTTATTTACGCGATGGGGGTCGCACCGATGGCGATGGTTTCATCGCTGCGTGAAACCAGTGTAATATTTGCGGCTCTGATCGGTACCCTGATGTTCCGCGAACCTTTCGGGCGTCAACGCATAATCGCCGCAATCCTGGTGTGTATTGGGGTAGTGTTGATCAAAATCCTCAGCTAACGGGAGCAACCAGTGTCATTAACAGAAGATTTTCCACGCGTCGAACTGAGCCATTTGCCGACTCCGTTGGAGTTGCTCAGGAATGTCAGCGTCGAGTTCGGTACCCGGGTCTGGATCAAGCGCGATGATTGTACCGGGCTTGCCTTCGGTGGTAACAAGAGCAGGCAACTGGAATTCTATATCGGCCAGGCATTGCAACAGGGTGCCGATACCCT
>JBATHL010000502.1:0-1722 GCA_049666745.1 Gammaproteobacteria bacterium | reverse complement strand
GCTCATCAGAACACCTCCGCGGGGTCCGCGGCTCGCAGCTTGCGCAGGGCCATCATTCCCGAACCGGCACACATCGCCACCGTTAACGCGAATACCGTGAGCGCACTTTGCACGCTCATTTCCAGTGGCAGGCGCGTCGCGTCGGCGCCCTTCGTAAACACCAGGTGAGCGATTCCCATCCCGGGGAGAAATCCGAGCACGGCCAGTATGATGGCCTGCTGAAGCACCACGTTCCGCAGGTAGCCATGCGCATATCCCATGGCTTTGAGCGTGGCGTACTCCTTCAAATGATCCTGCACATCGGAAAACAGTATCTGGTAGACAATGATCAGTCCGACGATCAGGCCCATCGCGGCGCCAAAGGCGAAGATATAGCCGATGGGCGTGGTCTTGTTCCAGTACTGGATTTCCAGGTCCATGAATTCCCGCCGGGTAAGCAAACGAACGTCTTTCGGAATCGCCTCCCGAATGCGTGTCTGTACTTCCACCGGATCCTGGCTCGGTTCCAGCTTGATAAGCCCGAAATCGATGGCCGATTTCTTGCGGGTAGGCAATAGCCTCAGGAAATTCAGGTCGGAAGTGATAACTCCCCCATCGAGACCAAACGAAGTACCCACCTCGTACATGCCGGCGATGTCGACGCGACGATCATTGATCTCGGCGCTCACCGCCTGGCCGGAATCCAGTAACTCCCGAACCGGGCCGTATTCGTCACGGCCGCGCCGGTCGAAGATAACCTGGTCCGGAATTTTTATTGCCTCAAATTGCTCCGCGCTGAGCAGGCGTTCGAATCCGGGTTCCGCGGGATCGAAACCGATGGCCAGAATGTTGCGCGCATTCGATGGGTCAACCGGATTGCGCCAACTTACCAGTCGCATATAGACCGCGGTAGCCGACTCGACCCCATCAAAGCCAAGCGCCTGGTAAAGTCGGGTGCGGGGAAACTGCTTGGAGGAGACCATGAAATCGGTCTTCGGGCTCAGCATGGCCAGGTCGTAGTCCATGGCCGTGTGATAGCGCACCGCGCTGACAAATAGCGCCTCGCGGAATTCGAGCTGCACAAAAATCAGAATCACCGCAAATGTAATGCCCGTTATCGCGGCGACGAGACGCAGTTTCTGCGCCTTGAGTTGCAGCCAGCCCAGCGGTATCGAACCAAACATCAGGGCTGGATCTCTACCTTGACCTGCATATTCGTAAAGCGGGATACCGCTTCACTGTCATCCAGCAGGATGAACACTTCAACCACCCGCGCGTCGGTCTTTGCGATGGGGTCGGTGCCGACCACGTCGAGCCTCCCCACTTTCAGTGAGATGCGCTCCACCTTGCCGGTCAACTCCGTGTCCATTGCAGGCGTCTGGATTTTCGCAAGCTGGCCGACCTTTACCGCCGTAATGTCGGTTTCGTAGACTTCCGCAACCGCGTACATGCGATCGGTACGGCCGAGCTCCATGATGCCCTCCGGCCCAACCCGCTCACCGGGAAAGGCATGTATTTCGAGCACCTGCGCACGCAGGGGAGAACGGACGACTGCCAACTCGAGACTTGCCTGGGCCGCGGCGAGATCGGCCAGCGCAATATCAAGATCCATTTGTGCGGTTTCGAGATTGGCTTTGCTGGTCAACGACCTTGTCCCGAGGTCTTCCTGCCGCGTCAATTCGTTGCGGGCATTGGCGAGAATAGCCTCGAGCCTGGCGACTTCGGCTTTTCGCAAGTTGTAAC
>JBATHL010000501.1:0-14626 GCA_049666745.1 Gammaproteobacteria bacterium | reverse complement strand
GCAATATGGCTGTCATCGTAGCAGTGGTAGTTGTGCTTTTCGGTGCCGCCGCTTACGGGTTTATATCCTGGTTTCCACAGGAGGCTGACGTGCCTGAAGCCGTCGTAGAGACCTCGCAGAAAAAGCCATCCATCGCGGTGCTGCCGTTTGATAACATGAGCGGTGACCCCGAGCAGGAGTATTTCGCCGACGGGATTACCGAGGATCTGACCACTGATTTGTCGCGTATCTCGGGCTTGTTCGTGGTCGCACGCAACTCGAGTTTTAGCTACAAGGGACGATCTGTCGACGTGCGCACGGTTGCCCGCGAACTCGGGGTGCGCTACGTGCTGGAGGGGAGTGTGCGTCGCATGGGCGACCAGATCCGCATCAATGCGCAGCTAGTAGACGCTAATAGTGGCGGCCATATCTGGGCGGAGCGCTTCGACGGCACCATGGCCAGTGTGTTCACCCTGCAGGATCACGTGAATCGAAAAATTGTTACTGCGCTCGAGATCAACCTGACGCCCGCCGACGAGCAAAGGTTCGACCGGGTCGAAACGACCAGCCCCGAGGCCTATGATGTCCTTTTGCGTGGAATCGAGCAATACAACACCTTTACTATCGATGCTGTCGTCGAGGCTCGCGAGTTGTTCAAACAGGCTGCTGCGATCGATCCGAACTACGCGCGGGCCTATGCCAATATCGCCCTGACGTATGTGACGGAAATCAATTTTTTCTGGTCCAGGGATCGTGAAGAATCAATTCGGCTCGGGCTGGAATTCGCCCGTAAAGCCGTGGAACTGGACGATAGTATTCCACAGATATACCTGACTCGCAGTATTCTGTACCTGTCCCAGCGGCAACACCAGGCTGCACTCGAGGCAGCCCAGCGCACGATTGAGGTACACCCGAATTATGTCGATGGCTACGCAACGCTGGCGTTTATTTCGAGCTACTCGGGCGCCTTCGAAAGAGGGCTCGAAGCAGTGGCCCAGGCGATACACATCAATCCGCGGGGCACAGGTATTTATCTCGATGTCAAAGGGCGCATTCTTTTTCTGATGAAAAGATACGATGAGGCTTTACCGATACTCGAGGACGCTCTTGAGCGCAATCCGGCATTCGACCGTGTCCATTTGAATCTTGCGGCGCTCTACGCCCAGCTTGGACGAATCGAGGACGCCGAATGGTCGGTGGAAGAGGCGCTCGCAATCAATCCGGAGATCACGCTGGCGAAGGAACGCCGCGAAAGTATCTATCTGCACGAAAGCGATCTTGAACATTATGTGGATGCCTTGCGTAAGGCCGGGGTACCCGAGTAAGAATTTGCCGTCTTCCCCGCGCCAAATCTCACGTCATTCACGCGCAAGCGGGAATCTTGCCGGCGTGCCATTATTGCAAGATCCCCGCTTACGCGGGGATGACAGGGTATTCGGTGCGTGGATCAGTGGTTCTTGCGCAGGGGTAACTGGTTAACCGCCGGTTACCGGTGGGAAGAATGCAATCTCGTCGGTGTTTGAGATTTCCGCCCCAGGTTCGCTCATTTCCTGGTTGATGGCGACCAGTATCCGGGTATCGCCATTAAACTCGCTGGCAAAGGGATCGCCGCGTGTGCGTAACAGCCCGACCAGGTCCGCGACAGTTTTACATTCTGCTGATAAGTCGATTGTTTCTGATTTTAGTCCCAGCGATTCGGCGAGCCGCGCAAAGTAAAGAATATCCGCCATGACGCTTACCGCGACCAGTCGAAGAATTGAATGCTTACCTGGTCGCCCGGTTCGACCCCGGCGTTGTCATCGGGCAGCACGATAAAGCAGTTGGCGCGGCTCATCGAGGTCAGGATGCCCGATCCCTGCTGCCCGGTTCTGGCGACCTGCCATTCATTGTTCTCATCCATGCTGGCGATGCCTCGCTGGAACTCGTAGCGCCCGGGTTTCTTGCGCATTTTATCCTGCGCGCGGGCACGGAACAATGCCGGACGTTGCGGGTTGGCGCCGGCCAGGGCATGGATTGCCGGTACGACGAACTGGCTGAAAGTCACCATTACCGCCACCGGGTTGCCCGGCAGGCCCATGAAGATACTGGCGTCGATCTGGCCAAAGGTTAACGGTCGCCCGGGCTTGATCGCAATTTTCCAGAACTCGGTAGTCCCCAGTTCCTCCAGCGCCGGTTTGATAAAATCGGCCTCACCGACCGAGACGCCGCCGGTACTGATAATCAAATCGGCCTGGGTCGAGGCCCGTGTCAGTACTTCGCGCATGCTGTCGGGATCATCGCGTACCACGCCGAGATCAATGATATCAACCGCCATAGTGGATAGCATGCCGTGCAGACTGTAACGGTTACTGTCGTGAATTTTACCGGGTTCGAGCGGTTCACCGACTGCAACCAGTTCATCCCCGGTGGAAAAGAAGGCCACCACCGGTTTGCGTTTCACCTGCAGTTGACCAAGACCGAGCGAGGCCAGTACGCCGAGGTCGGCCGGGCTAAGCCTGGCGCCGGCCTCGATAACGGTTTCACCCTGCTGCACATCTTCACCAGCCTGACGAATGTTTTCACCGACCCGATGTTGTGCATCGATGCGGACCTTACCTGAATCGCTCTGTTCGGCCTGTTCCTGCATGATCACGGCATCGGCGCCATCTGGAATCAGGGCTCCGGTCATAATGCGAACGCATTGCCCCGCGCCGCAGCTACCTTCAAACGGGGCGCCGGCGTAGGCAGTGCCGATATCTTCGAGGTCGGTGATCGCGTCCTGCTCGAGGCTTGCTATCGCGATAGCGTATCCATCCATTGCAGAATTGGGCAACGGTGGCACATTATGTGGTGATTTCACTGCTTCATTATTGACCCGACCCAGGCAATCACGAATCGGCAAGCGCTCACAGGCGAGAACCGGCCGTACGCGTTGCCGGATTTTATCGAGTGCCTCGGACAGGCTGATTGAGCTGGGATCGAAAGGATCAGCGCAACCTGGGGCGGAAGAAATTTTGTTACTCATTCAATGGAGTGTAGTCCTTCAGGTCGGTAATTGAGGCATATACGAAGCCAAAATGGTAGAGGCAGTACGATATTTTTTACGGTTGATATCGATCTGGGCGCTAAAGCTGATTAAAAATAACGTTTAGGACTATAAAACCAGCGTCGAGAGTGGTATTTTTACGCACTGACCTAAGGAATTCCCGCGGAAGCACAATAGCAGTTGTCCGACGGGGATGATAATAACGACACAAGCGGAGGATACAATGCAGAAATCCCTCAACATCGATCCGGGGAAGTGTACCGGCTGTCTCCAGTGCGAAATGGCCTGCTCCTATGAGCACACCGGTACTTTTAACCCATCGCGATCGTATATCAAGGTTTTCACTTTCCATCATGAGGGGAGATTCGCGCCCTATACCTGCACCCAGTGTGATGAAGCCTGGTGTATGCGTGCCTGTCCGGTTGACGCCATTAGTATCGACTTTTCTACCGGCGCCAAGGTGATCTCCGATGACAAGTGTGTCGGTTGCAAGGTCTGCACCATCGCCTGCCCGTTTGGCACCATCAACTATTCGCAGGCGACTGGCAAGGTGGTGAAATGTGATCTTTGTGGTGGTGACCCGCAATGCGCGGCCGCCTGTCCTACCGATGCGATCACCTACGTCGATGCGGACTGGACCGGTTACGACCGCATGCTGGCCTCGGCAGCCAAGAGCTTGCCAACCGCTGAAGTCACCGCTTAATCATGGGGGTAATGAATCATGTCATGGACCAGAAAAATTCTGAGGGTAGATCTCTCTAAAGGCAGCTGTACATCCGAACCACTCAACATGGAGTGGGCAAAGCTTTACCTGGGCCAACGTGGCCTGGCCTCGAAGTACCTGAGCGAGGAAGTCGATCCGAAATGCGACGCGCTCGGGCCCGACAACAAGATGATTATGGCCACCGGTCCACTCACCGGCACCATGGCTTCCACCGGCGGCCGCTATTCCGTTATCTGCAAGAGCCCGTTAACCGGCGCTATCGCCTGTTCGAATTCAGGTGGGTTCTTCGGTGCCGAACTGAAGTTTGCCGGCTGGGATATGATTATTTTCGAAGGCAAGTCGGATAAACCGGTTTACCTGCTGATCCAGGATGACAAGGCCGAGCTGCGCTCGGCTGACGGCCTGTGGGGCAAATCTGCCTGGGAGACCGACGATATCCTGCACCAGACTCACCAGGACCCACAACTGCGCGTTGCCTGTGTTGGCCGCACGGCTGAGCATGGCTGTCTCTATTCCGCGGTCATGAATGACAAGCACCGTGCCGCCGGGCGTTCCGGGGTCGGTACCGTGATGGCGTCGAAGAACCTGAAGGCGGTTGCCGTGCGCGGTACCGGCGGTATCGGCAACATCAATGATGCCGAGGCATTCATGGCGGCAACCAATGACGGTAAAGCGGTACTCGCCGAAAATGCCGTTACCGGCCAGGGCCTGCCGGCTTACGGCACCCAGGTCCTGATGAACGTAATCAATGGCATCGGCGGCCTGCCGGCGCGTAACATGCGCGATGTCGGTTTTGAGGGCGCTGAAAATATTTCAGCCGAGGCCATGGCCGAACCGCGCAAAAGCGACGGCAAGCCAAACCTGACCACGAATGGCGCCTGTTTCGGCTGTACTATCGCCTGTGGCCGGATTTCCACGGTCGATCCGACCCATTTTTCGGTCAAGGACAAGCCGCAGTACCAGGGCGCGTCCGGTGGCCTCGAGTATGAAGCCGCCTGGGCTCTCGGTGCCGATACCGGTGTCGATGATCTCGATGCGCTGACCTACATTAACTTCCTCTGTAATGAAGACGGCATGGATCCCATCACCTACGGTGCCACCGTGGCGGCGGCGATGGAAATGTTTGAAGACGGCACTATCGGCACCAAGGAAACCGGCGGCATCGAACTCAAGTTCGGCAGCGCCGAGGCCTTTGTCGCCCTCACCGAGCAGTTTGTCACCGGTGAGGGTTTTGCCAAAGACCTGGGACTGGGATCGAAGCAGTTATGTGACAAATACAAGCGCCCGGAACTATCGATGACGGTCAAGGGCCAGGAATTTCCGGCCTACGATCCACGTGGCATCCAGGGTATCGGGCTGGCTTATGCCACTTCGAATCGGGGCGCCTGTCACCTGCGTGGCTATACCATCGCCTCGGAAGTACTCGGCATCCCGGTCAAGACCGAGATGAACGATACCGACGGCAAAGCTGAGCTGGTCAAGGCTTTCCAGGATGCAACCGCCCTGGTCGATTCTGCCGGGCTCTGTGTTTTCACTACTTTCGCCTGGGGTATGGACAATATTGCACCGCAGGTCGATGCCGCCTGCGAGGGCGACTGGAGTGTCGAGAACTGCCTCGAGGCTGGTGAGCGTATCTGGAATATGGAACGCCTGTTCAACGAAGCGGCCGGATTTACTGCCGATGACGACAAACTGCCCAAGCGCCTGCTCGAGGAAGTCATCAAGCATGGACCGACTGAAGGCCAGGTAAACCGCCTCGGTGAAATGCTGCCGAAGTACTACGAGGCCAGGGGCTGGACCGCGGATGGCAAGATTCCGGACGCAACCCGGCAACGTTTGTCATTGTAATTAAACCCTCGAACCCCTCGCCGCAAGGCGGGGGGTTTTCATTTAAAGAGCGCTGACATGCAACATATCATCATAGGTGCAGGGCCCGCTGGTGTTATAGCTGCGGAAACCCTTCGCAAAACCGATCCCGATGCAAAAATCTCGATTATTGGGGATGAACCCGAGCCCGCCTATTCGCGCATGGCGATTCCTTATTACCTGATCGATAACGTCAAGGAATCGGGCACTTACCTGCGCGATCCGGAGCAACACTTCAAAGCACAAAACATAGAGGTGCTTCAACAACGCGTCGACAGCATCGACACCCAGGGCAAGAGTCTGAGCCTGGCGGATGGTAGTTCGCGTGGCTACGACAAACTTTTGATCGCCACCGGATCTCACCCGGTTAGTCCGCCGATTCCGGGGCTGGACCTGCCACAGGTCCATTCCTGCTGGACGCTGGAAGACGCGCGCAACATCATCAGGCTGGCGCAGGCAGGATCCAATGTGGTGCTTATCGGCGCCGGCTTTATCGGTTGTATCATCCTCGAGGCGCTGGTCAAGCGTGGCGTCAATCTCGCGGTAGTCGAAATGGGCAATCGCATGGTGCCGCGTATGCTCGATGAAAAGGCGGGCGGGCTGCTTGAGACCTGGTGCAAGAAAGAGGGTATCGACGTACATACCAGCTGCAGTGTCGAAGGTATTGCGGCCGCGGGTGATGATCAGGTCGAGGTCAGCCTCAGTGACGGCAGTAAATCGAGCGCCGCGCTTGTGATTACGGCTACCGGTGTCAAGGCGAATACCGATCTGGTGAATGGTACCGATATTAAAACCGATCAGGGAATCCTGGTGAACCGACGCATGCAGACCAGCAATGCGGATGTCTATGCCGCCGGCGATGTTGCCCAGGGCGTCGATTTTTCTACCGGCAATTTCGAAGTGCAGGCGATTCAGCCTACCGCCACCGATCATGGTCGTATCGCGGCGCTCAACATGGCGGGAGCGGGTGGCGAGCATCATGGTACGTTAAACATGAACGTACTCGATACCGTGGGTTTGATTTCCTGTTCTTTCGGTCTGTGGATGGGCGTCGATGGCGGTGAGAGTGCCTCACTGTACAACCCGGACGAGTTTCAGTACATCAATCTGCAATTCGACGGTGATCACCTGGTCGGCGCCAGCAGTGTTGGTAAGACCCAGCATGTCGGCGTGCTGCGCGGTTTGATCGAATCGAAGATTCATCTGGGTGACTGGAAAGATCGCTTGCTGCAGGATCCAACCGCCATCATGGAGGCCTATATCGGTTGCACGCAGGAACTCGGGTATGCCTGATGCAGGTAAACATCGAGTTTTACGCATCGTTGATGAAATACCTGCCGCCTGGCAAATCCCGTTTCAGGCGCGAGATCAAGGTTGACGAAGGATTAATTCTCGATCAGCTGATCCAGCAGTTCCATATCTCCCCGGCCGAGGCGCATATCGTGCTGGTTAATGGCCATTATGTCGAAGGTGAAGACCGTGCAAGCCGGGTACTCGTCGAGGGTGACGTGGTCTCGATCTGGCCACCGGTGGCGGGTGGCTAGGTAACAGGGACTGAGTCAAATCCCCGAGATAAGCTTTGAATAATCATGTATTTGACCTGAAAAATGACCTCTGACTCCAGTTTACCGACCGTGGTCGAATACGAAATGGGATATGGCGCCGATGAATTCGGCAAGGTTTTGTGCGGGCCTTTCAGTGGTGAAAAATCGGTCTACAGCTGTACGCAAATCGCGCGTCATCACTGGTCCATCGAACTGTCAGGGAAGGCATTTGAGCTGACCATAAAGGTCGTCGAAAAACCACCGCGCAAGCTCGGCTTGTTTGTTCTGCCGGTGCTTGACGTAATATTTTTTTTCGCTGGTACCGAAGCGGCATTGCGCGATAATTTCTTCCACCGCTTCCACCAGTATTTTCATAAGGGTGGCGGATGAATAAGGCCCAGCAGGATCGTTACGCACGTCAAATCCGCCTGTCCCAGATCGGTGAACAGGGGCAACAGGCGATTCTCGATGCCAGTGTCCTGATCGTTGGTGTAGGGGGGCTCGGGTCGCCGGCGGCAATGTATCTCGCCGCCGCCGGGATCGGTAAGCTCGTCTTGAGTGATTTCGATATCGTCGAAACTTCGAACCTGCAGCGCCAGATTATTCATCGCAATGCGTCCGTCGGTGAAAACAAGGTGGATTCCGGACGACAGACCGTCCAGGCATTGAACCCTGACTGCGAAGTCGATGTGATTGGCTATCAACTGGAAGGCGACGAGTTGCAGAAAACTATCGATTCGGTTGATATCGTGCTCGATTGCAGCGACAACTATCCGACGCGTTTTGAAGTCAATCGTTACTGTGTGGAGACCGCGACGCCGCTGGTAACCGGTGCCGCGATCCGCCTGGAAGGGCAAATCATGAATTACCAGCCGGCTGCCAATAGCGCCTGTTACCAGTGCCTGTATGCGCATGCCTATGGCAATGAGGAATCCTGTGAACTCGAAGGCGTGCTCGGGCCGGTAGTTGGCGTCATCGGCACGATGCAGGCGGTGCAAACCCTGCTCATTCTCGCCGGGCAGGGCGAGGAAATGGTTAACCGCCTGCTGTTATTCGATGCCCTGGCGATGCAATGGCAGTCCGTAACCCTGCCCAAAAATAGCAATTGTCCTATTTGCAGCGGTATTTGACGATACTGCCCGTTCCTTCAATTCATTAGTGATTCCAGTTTCCGCATGAGTTCCGGTGTATCCCACTCGATGGCCGCGTTAACGCCGTACCTGAATTTTCCCTGCCTGTCGATTACAAAGGTAGACGGGTAGCTAATAACGTTCCAGCGGTGCGCAGTCGCGCCGCTGTGATCGAGCAAAACCGGGAAATCGACTTTTACTTTCTGCATAAAGCTCGATATTGCTTTCTTATCTTCTGCGTAATTTATCGAAATCAGTTCGAAGGCACGACCCTTCATTTTCTCTTGCAGACGGTTCAGCGATGGGATTTCCTCGATACAGGGCGGGCACCAGGTAGCCCAGAAGTTAACCACGGTTACCTTGTCGGTAAAGTCAGCTCTGACAATGGTATTGCCGTTGATATCGGTTAAAGTGAATGCTGTGGGTTCGCTCTTGCCGTTGAAATCTTTCAGGTAAATATCGATTCCGGTTTTAGCTGTTAACGTCTTCTTGAGGGTTACCGGCCTGGCAGGAATTCCGTGACGCGCCAGTACCGGTAGCAACTGCCTGATTCTTACTGGTATCGATTGTGCACTTTGTATCATCGCGGGAGTCGGCTCCTCTTCATAAAACAGGCTCATGACATTTGGCACCGATTGCGTGTATATCGGACTTTCGTTTGATCGCAGTTTTGCCAGCAGTTCATCAAACTGGCCTACGATGCCACTGTTCTGTGCCTGAAAAATTAGCAGCGGAATGTTGGTCGACTCGACAATTGGCAGGTATTCAGGTGGTAATCCGAGCGGTGGAATGTACGCATAGCTGTAAGGCGTGAACAGAACCGCACCTACCAGGTAGCGGTCAGTATGATTTCTGCTTTGCCAGTCTCTTGCGCCGAGCAAGGCATTCATGGCCGCGTAGGAGTCGCCGGCGAGAGCAATTTTTTTACCGGTAAGCGTGTGGGCATGTTCGACCAGGTCGGCAACATACTTACCGTCCAGTTGCTTAAGGGAACTGCTGCCCTGGGGCAAAAACAGTGCTTCCACGATATCTGTTTGCCAGACTTCGATATTCTGTTCTGAGAATTTGTCGGCCAGGGAGCGATGCGCCTTGCGAAAACCATACTCCGGGGCTAGCCAGACCAGCAGGTATTCGCCCTGCGCCGGAAATCGGCTTACCGTGATTTCTACATCGTCTGACGCGGTCACGATGATATCTTCGGTGGCGGGACTGGTATCGGCCATACCTGTCTGGATGCCAAGATAAAGGATAAGCAGAAATCGGAAACCTGTTTTCATTGGTAGAGGAAATGAAAGCCTGCATCAGCATAGCAAGATGCCTATTTTGCATCATTTACCCGGCTTTTAACGAATTTTTGAAGCGCCAATCCGAATAAAACACGAAATACTACCGGCAGTGAGTGGTGATCCCAGGCCCTGTCCGAGGTGATACCTGTCGACGAAGTTATAGTGACCGGGTTTCAATTCGAGACCACGGAATTGAAGCGGGTTGAGGTTCTGCCCGTCGCCATGTGCCTGAGTTGTATAAGCAGTCGAGCAAAGTTAAACTGCTGTGAAAATCACTCGAAGTAACAAATGGGGCACAAGCGATGGATCAACAGGAAGTTCATATTTCGAGTATGGTGGTACATGCCAGGTCCGAGCACCTGGCGGACGTAAAAAAAAATATCGAACAGCTGCCTGGCACGGAAGTTCACGGCGAGTCCGATAATGGCAAGCTCGTCGTGGTGGTGGAAACTGAAAGCCAGGGTTACATTACCGACATCATCGAAAAAATAAACAATTTTGAGCATGTGCTCAATACCGCACTTGTCTATCATCAAATCGAGCAATTGGATTCATCAGAGAGCGATAAAATATGAACTTGACCAGACGCGCTTTTATTAAAGCGAACGCCGCCGCCTCTGCCGCGGCCGTTGCCGGAATCAGCTTGCCCGCTGTGGCTACCAATTTGATTGTCGATGAGGATAAGACGAAGATATCCTGGGAAAAGGCGGCTTGTCGGTTCTGCGGCACCGGATGCTCGGTGCTGGTGGGTACGCAGGCAGGTCGCGTAGTCGCCACCCAGGGCGATCCGGTGGCGCCGGTGAACAAGGGATTGAACTGTATCAAGGGCTACTTCCTTTCCAAGATTATGTACGGTCATGACCGTCTGCAAACCCCCTTGCTACGCATGAAGGACGGCAAGTACGACAAGAACGGCGACTTCGAGCCGGTGTCATGGGATACCGCGTTTGATGTGATGGCCGAGAAGTGGAAGGCCGCGCTGAAAAAGAAGGGGCCTACCAGCGTCGGCATGTTCGGCTCGGGACAGTGGACAGTGATGGAAGGCTATGCGGCTGTGAAGTTGATGAAAGCCGGATTCCGTTCCAATAATATCGATCCCAATGCGCGTCATTGCATGGCGTCGGCAGTGGGTGGATTCATGCGCAGCTTTGGTATCGACGAACCCATGGGCTGTTACGACGACTTCGAACATGCCGATGCCTTCGTGCTATGGGGCTCCAATATGGCTGAAATGCACCCGGTTTTATGGACCCGCTTAACCGACCACCGCTTGAGCAACCCTCACGTCAGAGTTCACGTGATGTCCACTTATTATCATCGTTCTTTTGAACTGGCCGATAACGGCATGATCTTTACCCCTCAATCCGACCTGGCGATCGCCAACTTTATCGCCAACTACATCATACAAAACGACGCCGTCAACTGGGACTTTGTTAACAAGCACACCAATTTCAAACGCGCCACTACCGACATCGGTTATGGCCTGCGCGACGATAACCCGTTACAGCAAAAGGCCGCGAACCCCAATTCCGGCAAGATGCACGAGATGAGTTTCGAGGAATATAAAAAATCGGTTGCGGAATACAGTCTTGAAAAGACCGCAGAAATGTCAGGCGTGTCGGAAGATAAACTACTCGAGATGGCGAAAACCTACGCTGATCCCAAGACCAAGGTAATGTCCTTATGGACTATGGGCATGAATCAGCATACGCGTGGCGTGTGGATGAACAGCCTGGTTTACAACATCCACCTGCTAACCGGCAAGATATCGCAGCCGGGTAATTCACCTTTCTCGCTTACCGGGCAACCTTCGGCCTGCGGTACGGCCAGGGAAGTTGGAACTTTCTCGCATCGTTTGCCGGCCGATATGGTCGTCGCCAAGAAGGCGCACCGTGATATTGCGGAAAAAATCTGGAAGCTGCCCGAGGGCACGATCCCGGCCAAGCCGGGCTTTCACGCGGTTTTGCAAAACCGCAAACTGAAAGACGGGGCACTGAATGCCTATTGGGTAATGTGCAACAACAATATGCAGGCGGCCCCGAACATGATGGAAGAGGGCTTGCCGGGTTATCGAAATCCCGAGAATTTTGTCGTCACCTCCGATCCGTATCCGACGGTGACAGCACAGGCGTCCGACCTGATACTGCCGACCGCGATGTGGGTCGAAAAGGAGGGCGCCTACGGTAATGCCGAGCGCCGCACCCAGACCTGGTATCAGCAGGTCTCACCACCGGGGGAATCCAGATCAGACCTTTGGCAGCTGATGGAATTTTCCAAGCGCTTTAAAATGGAAGATGTCTGGACCAGCGAGTTGCTGGCTGCCATGCCTGAATACGCCGGAAAATCACTTTACGAGGTGTTGTTTCGCAACGGGCAGGTTGACCGTTTTCCGGTCGAAGACGCGCGCGAACTGAATGATGAATCTCATGACCTGGGCTATTATGTGCAAAAAGGATTGTTCGAAGAATATGCTACTTTCGGTCGCGGGCATGGGCACGATCTTGCACCCTATGAACGCTACCACCGCGAGCGTGGTTTAAGGTGGCCGGTGGTCAACGGTAAGGAAACGCTTTGGCGGTTCAGGGAAGGTTCTGACCCTTACGTAACAAAGGGTGCAGGGTTCGAGTTTTATGGTCACAAGGATGGCAGGGCCAATATCATTTTCGCACCTTTCGAGGCCGCGCCGGAAGTACCCGATGCAGAATATGATATGTGGTTGTGCACCGGCCGCGTGCTCGAGCATTGGCACTCCGGGTCGATGACACAGCGTGTGCCCGAACTCTACAGAGCCGTTCCAGACGCGCTTTGTTACATGCATCCGAAAGACGCCGATAAGCGTGGTTTGCGGCGTTCCGATGAGGTTTTAATCCAGTCGAGGCGCGGTGAAGTACGCTGCCGGGTCGAGACGCGAGGTCGCAACAGGCCGCCGCAGGGGCTGGTGTTTGTGCCCTGGTTTGACGCACGGACGTTGATCAACAAGGTTACCCTGGACGCGACCGATCCGTTATCGAAGCAGACGGACTTCAAGAAATGCGCCATTAAAATAGCCAAAGCGTGATTGCCATGAAGATAGCAGTGGAGAAACCCATGCAAAAACTCATCGCAGTATTATTGATGACTGGCGTTATCGCTGTGGCGCAGGGTCAGGATACCAGTGACCAGGCCGACGCAGTGGCAGCGGGTAGCACCAGCAACGGAGGTCAGGCTTCCTTGCGCGGACTGACCCAGCTCGATGTAACAAAAAAAGCTGATTCGTTTAAGCGCATACCCAAGGATCGCAGTCCCTATGTTAGCGACTATGTGTATCAACCGCCGTTAATTCCGCATCGAATTCGTGGTTATGAAATATCAACCAATGCGAATAAATGCCTGTCCTGTCACAGCTTCAGAAACGCCAGGGATGCCGGTGCAACCAAAATCAGCGTGACCCACTATGGTACTCGCGAAGGCCAGGTTTTATCGGATGTGTCACCGCGCCGCTATTTTTGTTTGCAATGTCATGTTACCCAGTCAGATACCGCGTTGCTGATCGAGAATGATTTCAAGCGCGTTGATTCTCTGCGTTAGTAGATGCCGGCATAAGAGAAGTTAAATGAAGCAGATAATAAAATTATTCTGGAAAAAACTTTCATCACCCAGCAGGGCCGCCGCCGGTCTCATACTGGGTCTGGGATTTACCGGCGGTATTCTGTTCTGGGGTGCTTTCAACACCGGTATGGAAGCCACCAATACCGAGGCATTTTGTTCCGCATGTCACGCACCGATCGTGGCAGAGGTGCGCGAAACTATTCATTACTCGAATCGATCGGGGGTGAGGGCGATTTGTTCTGACTGCCATGTTCCCCATCCCTGGTCCGATAAAATCGTGCGCAAGGTGCAAGCCAGTAAAGAACTGGTTGCCTATGCCATGGGCACTATCAATACCACTGAAAAGTTTCGCCAGAGAAGAGGCTACCTCGCCAACCGCGAATGGCAGCGTATGAAGGAAAACGATTCGCAGGAATGTCGTAATTGTCATAATTTCGATTACATGGATTTTTCAGAACAGGGCCGACGCAGTGTCGTGCAACACTCCACGGCGCTGGCATCCGGTGAAAAAACCTGCGTGGATTGCCATAAGGGAATTTCACATCGACTACCTGATATGCACGGTGTTGAAGGATGGTAATAATCCTGGAGACCGGTCTATGAGCACCCTTGAAAGCATTTTCTGGCATATCGTGGGTTATGCCGCGATGCCGGCGATATTTATATTTGGTTTTATTGCAGTAGCCGCAGGCGCTTTGTGGGTTTTATCGCTGGGGCCGGACAAGGACTCCTAGGACAAATTTCTCGAAAGTTGTTGATACGTCCCGTCGCATTTTCTCTCCGCCCCTGGAGTGATTGTCTAGCTGTATCATCCTTACTATAAAACTGAATCGTGGTTTTAAACGTATACATCCCGATTGTTTGAGAGAATTATTACCGCGTTATCGGTTTCGACCGATCACTGTTGTTTTTTGACGATATAGATAAATGGATTCAGTGACTCAATTTGTGCTCGGTGCTGCCGTGGGTGAAGCGGTACTCGGCAGAAAAATCGGCAACAAGGCTGCCCTGTGGGGCGGCATCGCCGCAACCTTGCCGGACCTCGACGTATTCGTTCCGTTAGGGGATGTGGTCAAAGACTTTACCTATCATCGTTCGGCCAGCCATTCGCTGTTTGTGCTGGCAATACTGACGCCGGTGTTGGTCTGGCTGATCAATAAAATTCATCCTGCATTGCGCGAACACAAAGCCCGCTGGATGTTGATGATTTACCTGGTGTTTGTCACCCACGTGTTACTGGATAGTTTTACCGCCTACGGTACCCAGATTTTCTGGCCTGTATCGACCATACCTGTCTCCTGGTCAAGCATATTCATAATCGATCCGTTTTATACCCTGCCGTTGCTAGTCGGTGTCATCGCCGCGCTAATCATGACCAGAAACAGCGTCAGAGGACATCTGTTAAACCGCTTCGGCCTGGTGATCAGTTCGATATACCTTGCCTGGACGGTATTCGCCAAGGTTATTGTCGATCAGCATATTGT
>JBATHL010000500.1:0-10111 GCA_049666745.1 Gammaproteobacteria bacterium | reverse complement strand
AATTTACTAAGGCCGATTAACTCGAAGACGAAGTCGGCCTTCGAAAGAGGCAGTGGTTCTGAACTTCAGGACACCCCGTCGCGCCCGGCCAAGATGAAGGCGTTGCATTCGTCTTCTGCTCTCGCCGGTTTCCGATTACTTTTGGCACTTGAAAAATTCGAGTCCAGGTAAAGGTTGTGATCTTTCGCTAAAGAATAAATGAGTCAGCATGCGTCTTTCTAAGTCACAGTATATGAAAGGGCTTCAGTGCCCGAAGGCTCTGTGGCTATTCAAAAATCGAAAGGACCTGGCGACTGAGCCTGATCAACGCAGGCAGAATTTATTTGACACCGGTCATCGTGTTGGCGATCTGGCGCAGCAATTGTTTCCTGGAGGAATTGAAGTTGTCTATCGTCCGGCCGACTACCAGGGCATGATCGATGAAACCGCCCAACTAACGAAAAGCGGCAATATTGTTTACGAGGGTTCATTTTGCACTAATGACGTGTTTGTCAGAGCCGATATCCTGGTTAAGAACGGGGATGTCTGGGATATCTATGAAGTAAAGGCAACCGCAAGTACCAAGGCTGTGCATAAACCCGATGTGGCAATACAGTGGTATGTGATAAGCGAACATCTACCACTTAACAAGGCCTATTTGGTGCATCTCAATACTGGCTATGTGCGCAACGGTGAGCTGGACGTACAAGGCCTCTTTACCATTGATGATGTTACCGAGGCTGTGCAAGCCGAACCGACTTCAATAGAAGATAATCTAAACGACCTGCAGCAAGTTCTCGCTGGAGGGGAGCCCGATATATTAATCGGTACGCATTGCAATAATCCCTATGAATGTGATTTTCACGCTTACTGTTGGCGCGACGTGCCTTGCCCCTCTGTATTGGATCTTTGTCGTTTAAATGGTGATAAGAAGTTCGAGAATTATCACAAGGGTATCGTGACCTATGAAGATGCCAGGAATCACATTGATCTAAACGCTGCCCAGACTTTCCAGGTCAATACGGCGCTCAGTCGTGAAACCCACATCGATACCGAAGCTATAAATGACTACCTTAGTGAAGTTCGCTATCCAGTCAACTTCCTGGATTTTGAAACCTTCCAGGATGCTATCCCCAGGTTCGATGGGCAAGGGCCATACAAAAATATTCCCTTCCAGTATTCTCTTCACATCTTGCATGAAAATGGTGAACTCGAGCACAAGGAGTTTCTGGCAGATGAAACCGAAGATCCGAGACTCACGCTAACGCAACGACTTTTGGAAGACCTTAACGATGAAGGAACCATATTCGCGTTTCATCAATCGTTTGAAATAGGTGTAATTAATGGTCTAGCCCAAAACTTTGGTCAATATGCGACGAAGCTAATGGCGTTAACTGGCAGGTTTAAGGATCTGGAAATTCCGTTTAACAAATTGATGTACTACCACCCCGATTTTCACGGCAGCTTTTCGATTAAGTCTGTTCTGCCCGCACTTTTTCCCAATGATCCCGAATTAGATTATAAAAAACTGGCTATCCAGAGCGGTGATGTCGCAATGGATGTTTTCCCACGCTTGCAAGAAGTGACTGATCCTGATGAAAAAGAATCCATACGAAAATCTTTACTTGCCTATTGTCGCCTCGACACTTTGGCGATGGTAAAGATTTGGGAGAAGTTAAATGAAACCCGAAACAATGTTAGTAAATAAATATTGTCGGGATATTGCCTGGTATAGCCGTAGTTTGTGTTGAAATTTATTTGTATAGAGTAGCAGCTTATCTCTCTAGTTCGATTCCGCCCCTAGCTCTGGCGCAAACTATTCGCGAAGGCTTGAACATCGTCGACTATAAGTTGAGGCTCTTCCAGCGCGCCAAAGTGCCCACCGCGCGGCATCTCGGTCCAGCGATGAACGTTATAAATACGCTCGACATAGCTGCGGGGTGGCCAGGCGAGCATTTCTTTCGGAAACAACGCGCAGGCAGTTGGTACTTCCACACGTTTGCCATCCGGCGACAAGATACGCCCGCCTTCTTCACGTCGGCCGTAGTAGATCCAGGAGGCCGTATTAAAGGTTCGGGTGACAACATAGATCATAATGTTAGTGAGTAACTCGTCTTTGGTATGCGCACTCTCGATGTCGTCGCCATCGGTGTCCGACCACGAGTTGAATTTTTCAATAATCCACGCAGCGACGCCGACGGGGCTGTCCATCATGCCATAGCTCAGGGTCTGCGGCCGGGTGGCCTGTTGCGTTCGATAACCGTTTTCCATTACCTGATCGCGTTCAAATTGTATGTCCCAGGCTTCTTCCTCCGCACCTTGTGGGCCGTCGGGGTGCCTCATCGTCAGTATGTTTATGTGTATGGCTTTGCAAGATTGATGTTCGAATCCGAGCCAGGAAGAAATGGCGCCACCCCAATCGCCACCCTGTGCAATGTAGCTATCGTAGCCCAGGATATTGGTCATCAGTGAATTGAAAACAGCAGCCATTTTGCGCGGGCCGTAGGGTCGCGGCGGTCGACCGGAAAAACCGAATCCGGGCAATGAGGGAGCGACGACAGTAAAGGCATCCTCGACTTTGCCGCCAAAGCGCTCGGGATGCGCGAGTGGTTCGATGATTTCCATAAACTCAACGACTGTCCCCGGCCATCCATGACTGATAATCAGCGGGGTGGGTGACTGACCGCTACCCACTTCATGAATAAAGTGAATATCGATGCCATCGACTTTCGCTATGAATTGAGGAAAGCGATTGATGGCCGCTTCCTGTTTTCGCCAGTCAAATTCGTTAACCCAATAGTCGGCAAATTCCTTCATGTAATCGAGATTGGTGCCGTAATCCCAACCGCCGTCGTCGGGCATTTCGTGCCATGGGTAGGCCGCAACTTTAGCGCGAACGGCTTGCAAGGTTATTTCCGGGATGTCGATAGTAAAGGGCTGGCAGGATGTCATAAGGCGGTCGCTAATCTGTGATTCAGGCATTTAACTCAAAAACGGCTGTCGCAGTCGAGAGACAGATTTTATGTTTTGAAAGGACAGAGCGAGGCGGCACTTATAATAGGCGTTTGACTTCTTCGGCGATTATCTGGATGCCCTCTTCCAGTTTTTTGATTGGCACGAACGCGAAACCGAGCCGAAAGCTGCGTTTGTTATTTTTCAAATAATATCTTTCGCCGATATCGATTAACACACCCCTGTTGCGCAGGCGTTTACCGAGTTCAGTTGCGTCAAACCCCCTGGGGCCGGTCAGCCAGAATGACGTGCCGCCGCGGGTCGGCGTCCGCTCGAGCATGCTCAGGTGCCTGGCGATCGCGTCGTTCATGACATGCCATCGACGCTTGTAACGCCGCTCTATATTGCGCAGATGCGAATCGTAGTAGCCAAGTTGAAAAAACAGTGCGACCACTTCCTGAACAATCGTCGGTGCATGGCGCATTATCACGCCCCTGACGATCCGCGCTTGTCGGATAATGTCACGGTGCGCGACCATGAACCCGAGTCGTATGCCGGGTGAAATGGTTTTTGACAGGCTGCCGATATAGATGACGCGATCGTTTTTATCCTGCGAGCGCAGGGACCGTGATCGCGAATTGAAATAGTTCATCTCTGCTTCGTAGTCGTCTTCGATGACCAGGAAATCCTGCTTGGCCGCCGCGGCCAGTAACTGCTTGCGACGCGACTGAGACATGGTCACCATGGTCGGGAACTGGTGGCTGGGCGTGGTAAACACCAGCTGACATTCATCGGGTATTTTCTGGACGATCAGGCCTTCGTCGTCAATCGGCACACCGATAAGCCGATTGCCGGTAAGCTGAAGGGCATTGCGTCCATAGTGATAGCCGGGATCTTCGACAGCGATGGGTTTGTTTTTGTGGGCAAAGGTCGTGCCAATAATAAACAGTGCATTTTGTGCGCCCAGGGTAATTAACACTTCGTCCTCGTTGGCATAAATCCCGCGTGAGCTCAACAGGCGCTGGCGCAATTGTTGGGATAACTGCTGACTGTCGCTCTCGACGGAATCGTCACGCCAGGTGGACGTTTTGGTGCTCTTCAGCGCGAGTCGCGTGCATTCTCGCCAGCTGTCGACAGGAAAAAGATCTGGATCAATCTGGTTGTAAATAAACGGATAGGGAAAACTCGTCCAATCAAGAGGATTATCTACGGGTTCCAGCCCAAATGAATCAAACGTAACGGGTGGCGGAGTATCAACTTGACTGGTTTTTTGATTTTGCCTCCCCGTTGTTTTTGCTGGAGAAAGAGCGATAGGGTTGACGAAGTATCCAGACCGGTCTCGTGCTAGCAGCAACCCAAGATCAATTAATCGACTGTAAGCAGAAAATACTGTATTCCTCGATACCCCTAGCTGGTCTGCCAGTTCTCGACAGGAAGGTAAACGTTTATCCAGCGAAAGGGTTTGAGATGTGATGGCAGAGCTTACCAATTCACAAATTTGATCGCGCAGTCCCAGGCTCGATTTCTCAGGTAATACGAAATGAGGCGTCGTAGAGTCCATGGTTAGTTCTTAAAATTTTATGCTTTGCAGATAAAGCATATGGAGAACCGTTAAATTTTAATTGTGGCACTTTTTACAAAATCTGTCCTCTGCATTCGTATCAACTGTCACTTTCCTTAAGATTGGCGATATGAAATATTGATTGAGATACCCCATTCACATCAATATTCTTTGGGAGGATAAGTCTGTGAAAATTAAATCTATCTTAAAGGTAGTGGCTTTAAGCTTGGCCATTACTTGCTTTGCACAGCCAGCAAATGCGGAAAAAGTACTTAAGCTCGGAACAGTCGGCTTCGAAGGTATGCCTATCGGTGATGCGATTGCCCAGGCCTTGATTCCGACCCTGGAAGAAGTTTCAGGCGGTAAAATGAAAATTGAGCCGCATTACCGCAAATCTCTTTGCAGTGAGCAATCCTGCGGCGAACAGGCGAACCAGGGTTTGATTGCTCTGTGGACAAGTTCTACCGCAAACTTTGGTAACTTTGGCACCGCGTTGTCAGTTTTCGACCTGCCTTACATTTTCAAGAGCATCGAAGATGCCGACCGAATCTCTAGCGAATGGCTGGCCAAGAAGCAATGTGAAATTGCTGCCGAGGAAGCAGGCCACGTTTGCCTGACCGTATACTCCAGTGGTGGCTTTCGTCAGCTCGGAAACGCGCACGGCCCGGTTCATGTCCCTGCTGACATGAAAGGCATCAAATGGCGTGTTACCAAAAGCCCAATCGAATACACGTTGATTAAAAACTGGGGTGCTGTTCCCGTACCTTACGACTGGGCGCAACTCTATCAAGGATTGCAAACCGGTGTTGTCTCCGGTCAGTATGTTGCTACACCCTGGCAATATGTGGCCAAGCTGCAGGAAGTGGCCAAGTACTTCACAGAAATCGGTGGATCCTGGTCAGGCAACCAGTTGTCTATGGACAAGCGGCAGTATGACAAGCTCAGCGATCAGGAAAGAGAATGGCTACACACCGCAGCAGAAGCCTTTGGTAAACATGTTCAGAAGCTTGATCGTGCCTGGGTAAAATCTGGTGAGGATGCGATCAAGGCCGAGATCAAAGAGTGGTACGTCCCGACGGACGAGGAAATGAAACTCTGGAGAGCCGGTGCCGTCGACGCATGGTTAAATGCCAAGGGTACCTTCGATCCTGCAACCGCAGAGCGGGTGTTGCGGGAACAAGGCTTGACAGATTTTATTGCCACACTGAAAGAAGCAGACGCCTTGTAATGGCAGTTGGCTTTTAAATGCACTAGCAGATGGCGCGGTGATCACCGCGCCATTTGTTTTTCTGTATGATCGACAGCAAATAAAGTTTCCCGGCTTTGAGCCCGGAACCCAGGTGACCTCGAATTAACTGACCATGGAAAGCATCTTACTTCTAGTTGTTCTCGTTGTGCTTATCTTAATGGGAGCGCCGGTTGGATTTACCCTGATCCTGATTCCTGTTGTCTATATTCTGATCACCGACGCGGCCCCGCTGATCCTGATCCCAAGTCAGATGTTCAGCGCAATCGACGCGGTACCGTTGACGGCCATTCCTTTTTTTATGCTGACCGGTGAACTAATGACCAGCGCGACGATTACCGATCGCCTGGTCACATTGAGCCAGCGCCTCATTGGACGTATGCGCGGAAGCATGGCGCAGGCCAATGTCCTGGTTAGCATGTTTTTCGCGGGTATGAACGGATCCGTGGTCGCCGATACCGCAACCGTCGGTTCGCTACTGATGCCGGCGATGAAGAAAGCGGGCTATCCAGCAGCATTTGCGGCTGGCATTACCGCGGTCAGCTCCACTATCGGCGGTATTATTCCGCCCAGTATCATGATGATCGTGCTTGCCAATGCCGGCGGTATATCGGTCGGGGCGCTGTTCGCCGGGGGAATTATTCCGGGGATCATGATCGGCGGATTGCTTATGGTGATTAACTATTTTCTCGCCGTTAAGAACAACTACGAGCGCAGCCAGGAACCCTTTAGCTGGGGGGCAGTTTACACGGCGGGAAAGCAGGCCTCGTTTGCGCTATTGATTCCGATAGTTTTGGTCGGCGCGGTCGTCGGTGGTATAGCCGGGGTGGTCGAGGCAGGTGCGTTGACCGCAACCATCGCATTACTGGTCGGTTTGTTCGTCTACCGTACAATTACCTGGGATAATTGCAAAGGCGCCTTCGTTCGCGCCTTTCGCAACAGTGCGCTGGTGTTTATCATCATTGCGGCCTCGGGACCATTCAGCTGGTTGCTGACATCGTTGGGTGCGATCGCTGAGCTCGAAGAATGGTTGTTGAGCTACGCCCACAATCCATTTCTGTTTGCACTGGTACTGGTCATCTTTATCTATCTGCTGGGCATGGTCATGGATTCCGCTGCGAACATTATTATTGTCGGGCCGGTGATCATAGATGTCATGGTCAAGGCGGGTTACCCGGACGTGCAGGCCGCGCTGGTTTGCGTCGTCGGATTCCTCATCGGATCTGTAACCCCACCGCTCGGTGTCGCCTATTTCACCGCGGCGGCAATCGCGAAGGCAAGGCTCGAAAAAGTCGCACTGGCGATGCTGCCCTATCTGGTCGCATTATTTTTCTTGCTGTTCCTGCTGGTCGTCATCCCCGATTTTACTATGTGGTTGCCGGGCATCATGGGCTTCACCAGCTAGTTAAGGGAGGAAACAGCAATGGTTAAATTCCTGGTAGCGCTCGATCTGTGGATACGTAAAATTCTGACGGTCTTTTGCATGCTCATGTTGTTCATGATGGTGGCTTTCACCGTGTACACCGTCATCATGCGCTATGTATTCCTAAATCCTCCAGTGTGGGGCGACCTGCTGACTGTGCTGAGCAATATCTGGTTCGTGTTTATCGCGCTGGCACTCACGGTGCGGGAAAAGGAACAGATTGCCCTCAATCTCATTTACACACGTTTACCGACGCCCGCTGCTTTTGCCATCCAGCAGTTGTGGACCGGTATCACTTGCGCGCTTGGAATTGTGATTTTCATCTACGGTCTGGAAGTAGTGTCGAAGATGGGCGGCAAATACTGGGAAATGTGGCACTTCGCGTGGGAGAACGGTAGCCTGGTATTCAAACCTAACTATATGCCGAAAAAGTACGCGGTGATGATCCTTCCGATCGCGGGGATACTGGTCAGCCTGGGTGCCCTGGTCGCCATCATAGAAGATACCGTGCACTTCAAACAGGGCAGGTTTGTGGTCTCGGATGACATCGACATCATGGATGGGGGTGGTGAGTAGCCGTATAAAAGCTAACTGCGCTCGATTTGCGGTTCACCTGGATGGATAATTAATACTCGGGAGAGGGTGAATTTTTCATATGCTTGTTACCTGGTTGTGTGATATGACAAATGGAAAATTTCTTGCGTGCCTTTGGACACTGATCCACCTTCGGTACATTGAAGCCGAAGAAGTCGAAAACTATCAATTTTTGTTGGTATAGATGTTGTAACTATTTGTTGTAATAGTTTAATTAATCTAACGAAATCAGTAGCTTATCTAAGTAATTCGATTCCGACCCTGCAATATCCATATGTCGAAGGACATATAATCTACTTCAAGATACCCGTGCGTTGAGTTTTAGAAATGCCATCCGCAACATCAGGGGGCACGCCTGATTTACTGGCAAACTGCTTCCATTGTAAAACAGCTGTCTGCACTTCATCGACAATTTCTTCCGCCCGTCCACGCTTCATTGAAACGTTTTTTGCACAGGCTTTGAAATCATCAATCGTGAAATCGTCGCGTTTGCTATTGAGTGACATTTGGTGTCGACTCGTCCAGTCACCCTGTGGGTTGTAGCTGTAGGTCATATCAAAAGCCGGGGAAAGAGACCAGTTGCCCGACTTATCCATCAAAAAGGCGATATTCTTTACATGATCATCTTGATTACGCCCAATTATATTGAAGGTCATTCGTCGGAACTGTTCCTCAATTGTTGACATGGGCATGTTGAGCTTACGGATGGTACGTAGTGCTTGCTCATAAGAATGGGCGCCAGCCTTTTTGAAGTCGAAATGCTCTATAGCGCAGAGTGACTGCATGTGAACTTTCTGTCCGGCCTCTGTCCGGTCGAAACGCCTGGTCATAAAATGACTGCGACCGTTCTCTTTAAGTAGTCGAGACTCCTCCATATTAATTCCCGCTTTCTTCGCCATATGATAGTAGGCATACTCGATGAGCCCGTAACCTGCCGGGTCTTCCAGTTCTTTATCTTTGTTACCCGATACCCCGTCAAACTTCAGCAGCCAATAGGAGAACTGCTCCCCGGCCTTTACCTGGCCAGAACGCACCTCATTGGTCTTTTGATTCCATGCAATAATCGCCTTCGCTCTAGCGCCGCCTGCTGAAGTACCAACGCGCAGAATATCTTGTAAAGAATCCTCTCTCAGTTCAGGGGCAAAAGAGCCTTGAAGTGTATTTCGCTTGGTCAGTATTTCGCTAGCGAGATCAACTAGTGCTTTGATATCAACCAATTCTGATTTGCCCATAAAAGGCCCTTGTGATGGTAAATACTCCAATGCGCCCATTCCTCTGACGCCTGTATAACAAAGACGCTCAACCGGGTTAAAGCTTTCTGGTGAGCGCCCTTGACTGGCAAGCCAAACGTTGATCAGGGCGTTACCAAAATCATCGGGTAATGAATCGGCCAGCAATCCTGGAAGTCCATGAAAAGTCTCTCGAGGCAAAGCCGGAAAGGAATAAATCTGTTTTGCAAGCGGCATTGTGTGCGGTGCCACCTCAATTCCACTATGAATAAAATCAGGCTCATATTCAAAATGGGCGAGACCGGCACCTTCATCCCAGCTAACCGCTCCGATAGATTTGCCCCAGAGCTTTACCCGGGCAATTGTCATTCTTCATCCCCCCAGGACCATGCACCTTCTTTGTGGGGCGGCTCTAATTTTGAAGAGGCTCTTTTGCGTTGCTTCCCCTGCATTTTTAATTGTTGAACGGGGCTGGCTACAGGCTCAGGGATAAGCCCATCAAGATTTTCTAACAGTTTTAGTGCGCGTAGAATTCGAATGAGGCTTGAGGCCTGAATTGAATTACCATTTTCAACCCGGGTCATTGTCCGGTTAGAAACGCCTGCTTCCTGCGCCAATGCAGCCTGGGTTTTATCCTGATTCAGACGATACTGGGCGATGCGATTACCAATTTCCTTTAATACTGCGTCATCTGAATTATCACTAGTAAGCTTCATTAAGTTGCCTATTTTGTCTATTTAATGGTATTTATGGCATTCAATCAGCCTTTTTTGTCACTTTAGATAAATTTCCAGATAATGTCAATTAGCCATATTAGGCATATTAATCGGAAATGTTGTGTTTAATTCGACTTTATTGGCTAATTAAACCGGCCCAATAGAAACCTGGAACTTCACAGAGCAAGCATCTAGTAAGTGCTCAGATCCGGAACTAAGGATTAAGGAACCTGGGATGCGTCGAGGTTTCTCACAAATCTGTGGGTCATCGACACGTCTTTTAATCGATACAAAGCAGCGGGGCGCCCGCCTTCCTGTCGCTTTTCACCTGTTTCAGCAAGTAATTCAGCTTGTTCTATACGCCGACGAAAAGATCGTTTCTGAATCGACTTTCCGATGAGAAGCTCGTGC
>JBATHL010000499.1:0-6846 GCA_049666745.1 Gammaproteobacteria bacterium | reverse complement strand
AAATGCGGGTCAGATCTCAATTGTTTCTAATATTAGAAACAATTGAGATCTGACCCCCTTTAATTGTTGTCGCGTTTCGCTTAGCTTCCTACTGCGGCTTCGGCGAAGTGGCAGGCGACCAGGCGCTCGAATTTTGTTTCCAGCGGGGGTGCGGTGCTGCTACAGATATCCTGCACAAAACGGCAGCGGGTATGGAACGGGCAGCCCGGTGGTGGATTGAGCGGGGACGGTAGCTCGCCGGTCAGTTTGACGCGTTCGCGGCGTAACTTGGGATCTACCGCGGGTGTTGCCCCCAGCAGTGCCTGCGTATAGGGGTGGGCCGGATTGGCAAAAATAGTTTTCGCCTCGCCCTGTTCAACCACCTTGCCGAGGTACATGACCATGATCTGGTCGGCAATACGGCGCACCACGCTGAGGTCATGTGAGATGAACACCAGCGCCAGGTTCATTTCTTCCTGTAAATCCATCAGGATGTTGAGCACCTGCGCCTGTATCGATATATCCAGTGCCGATACCGGCTCATCCGCGATCAGAACCTTTGGCTTCAGCATCAGGGCGCGTGCGATGGCGATACGCTGGCGTTGCCCACCGGAAAACATGTGCGGGTAACGATCATAATGTTCCGGCCGCAAGCCCACTTTATCCAGCATGGTCTCGGCCAGCCGGCGGCGATCCGCGGCGGAAACGTTTTGATTGATGATGACCGGTTCCTCGAGGATCACGCCCACCTTTTTGCGCGGGTTGAGTGAGCCATAGGGGTTTTGAAATATGATCTGCACATCCTGTCGCAGTCGCGGAATTTCAGCACCGCCATGCGCGTGAGGGTCTGCTCCACTGATAAAAATATTACCCTCGGTCGGTTTCTCGATCATCGTGGCGAGCCTTGCCAGCGTGGATTTGCCACAACCGGATTCGCCGACGATTGCCAGGGTTTTGCCTGACTCCAGCGAAAAGCTCGCACCATCCACTGCCTTGAGAATGGTTGGTTTTGCAAAAAAACCTTCGCCCTTGACCTCGTAGTAACGTTTCAGGCCATGCCCTTCAATTGCCGCGGTCATGTCGCCTGACCCTCGAGATCAACCGGATGAAAACAGCGCAAGGTAGTATCGCCCAGGCTTTGCAGTGGTGGAACGCTTGCCCTGCAGTCATCCTGTGCATATTCGCAGCGTGGTGAAAACAGGCAACCGTTCGGCCGGTCACCGGCGCCGGGCACGATGCCTTCGATGGTCGGTAGCCGATCCAGATCCAGCGATCGCTCCGGCAACGCGTCGAGCAGGGCATGGGTGTAAGGGTGATGCGGTGTTGCAAACAGGCCTTTGACTTCCTGCTGTTCTACCTGTTGACCGGCATACATGACGACGACCTGTTTGGCGGTTTCGGCGACCACGCCCATGTCGTGCGTGATCAATACCAGTGCCATGCCTTTTTCATTTTGCAGGTTAACCAGCAGGTCGATAATTTGCGCCTGAATGGTGACATCGAGCGCGGTGGTGGGCTCGTCCGCAATGAGTAATTTCGGGTTACAGGCAATGGCCATGGCGATCATGACGCGCTGGCTCATGCCACCTGATAACTGGTGCGGAAAAGCTTTCAAGCGTTCTTCGGGGGCCGGGATTCCGACCAGGTCGAGCAGTTCGATGGCGCGTTTTTTGCGCGCTTTGCGATCGAGGCCAAGATGCTCTTGCAGGGTTTCACCGATTTGAAAGCCAACCGTGAAGCATGGATTCAGGCTGCTCATAGGTTCCTGAAAAATCATCGAGATGTCCTGGCCGATAATTTTTCGCCGTTGTTTACTGGAAAGTGTAAGCAGGTCGCGTCCCTCGAATTCCATCTTGTCGGCGGTCACGTTTGCGGTCCAGGGCAATAGTCCCATCACTGCCAGCATTGAAACCGACTTGCCCGAACCGGATTCGCCGACAATCGACAGAATGTCGTTTTCGACGATGTTCAGATCGACGCCATCGACTGCGCGGAAGGTGCCCTTGGCCGTTTCGAATTCGACCGAGAGATTGCGGATTTCGAGCAGGCTCATGATCTTTTCATCTTCGGGTCAAGGGCATCGCGCAAGCCGTCGCCCATCAGGTTGATGGCGAGCACGGCCAGCAGGATCGCCAGCCCCGGGAAGGTGACTGTCCACGGCGCCGATAACATCAGATCCCGATTTTCCGCAATCAGTGTGCCCCATTCCGGTGCCGGTGGTTGCGCACCCATGCCGAGGAAGCCGAGTGCGGCAGTATCCAGAATTGCGGTAGAGAAACTAAGTGTCCCCTGAACGATCAGTGGTGCCATGCAGTTAGGCAGTATGGTGATAAACATAATACGAAACCTGCCCGCGCCGGCGACCTTGCTGGCGATCACATATTCCTTGGAGCTTTCGGTTATATACGACGAGCGGGTCAGGCGCACGAAATGGGGCAGGTAGGTGATCGATATCGCGATCATCGCGTTGAGCAGGCCGGGTCCCAGAATCGCCACCAGCACCAGGGCCATGAGCAGTCCCGGTACCGACATGATGGTGTCCATGATGCGCATGATGGCGGTATCGACCCAGCCGCGGAAAAATCCCGCCACCAGTCCGAACACGATGCCGATGCTCAAACACAGTATTACCACGATACCGCCAGCGACCAGGGATAGCCGGGTGCCATAGATTATGCGCGATAACATGTCGCGCCCGGCATAGTCGGTGCCGAAGATAAAGTTACACTTGTCTTCACCCCATGACGGTGCGTGTTCGAGGCATTCGCGGTATTGAATTGTGGGATCATGGGGCGCGATAAAATCCGCGAAAATAGCCATCAAAATGATGCCCACCAGAAAGACCAGGCCGACTACGGCCGATTTGCTCTCGGAAAAATAAAACCAGAATTCTGCCAGATTCTGTCGCAGCATGCTTTTGCGTGGCGCGTCGACTGCCGGGTCCATCGTCGTGTTACTCATGAGCTGGTATGCATGATGCGTGGATTGATCAATCCGTACAACAGGTCGACCACGAGGTTGACCGACATGATAATCATCGCGATCAATACCAGGCCCCCCTGGACGGCATAATAATCACGGCTGAACACCGAAAATATGATCCATTTACCGATGCCGGGCCAGCTGAAGATGGTTTCGGTCAAAATCGCGCCCGCCATCAGCGTACCGACCTGCAACCCGATGACCGTAATAACGGTGATCATTGCGTTTCGGAGCGCGTGCAGACCATAGACGCGCAACGGAGACAGTCCCTTGGCGCGTGCGGTGCGCACATAGTCTTCGCTCAATACCTCGAGCATCGCCGAGCGTGTTTGCCGGGCAATAATCGCGAGCGGAATCGTGCCGAGCACGATAGTGGGCAATATCATGTGATGCATCGCCGACGCGAAGGCGCCCTCTTCACCGCTTAACAGCGAATCGATGAGCAGAAACCCGGTCACGGTTTCGACGTCAAACAAGAACGAAATCCGACCGGAAACAGGGGTCAGGCCCCAGATGCCGCCGAACAATATGATCAGTAACAGGCCCCACCAGAATATCGGCATTGAGTAGCCGACCAGCGAAATCCCCATAATACCCTGGTCATATAAGGTGCCGCGTTTAACCGCGGCGAAAATTCCAATCGGCACGCCGATCACGACCGCCAGAAACATCGCGGTCAAACCAAGCTCGATCGTCGCCGGGAATAATTCCAGGAATTCATCCAGTATCGGACGATTGGTCAGCACCGAGGTGCCGAAATCGCCATGCAATAAATTCCAGATATAATCGAGATACTGTTGCCAGACGGGTTTATCCAAACCCAGCTTGACCATAATTTCAGCGTGTCTTTCCGGGGTCATATCGCGCTCGCCGGCAAGCGCGGCGACGGGATCGCCGGGCAGCATTCTGATGAAGCCGAAGGCCATGAGGGTCACCCCGAAAAATATGGGCACCAGCAAGGCAATGCGTTTGAGTACGAAATAAAACATATTTATTGTCGTTTATATAATAAAGGCGTGATATTTTACTCTCACGCCCTTATTACTGATTACTACAACTTAATTAACTTACTGCTCCAAATCCACATATTTGAAAATGTGGCTGCCCAGTGGGTGAATTTTAAAGTTCTTCACTTCCTTGCGCACCGGACGGAACTGCACTGAATGGGCAACGGTATACCAGGGCGCTTCCTGCTTGAAAATTACCTGCGCCTTTTCGTACAGCTTGGTGCGTTCAGCCTGGTCGGAGGTCAGCTTGGCAGCACGCAGATAGCCGTCAAATTCCTCGTTACACCAGCGTGCAACGTTTGACTTGGCCGCGGCGCAACCCAGCAGGACGAACATGAAGTTATCCGGATCGCCATTGTCTCCGGTCCAGCCCAATAGCGCGGTTGAGTGCTCACCGGCGCGAATCCGCTCGCGATACTCACCCCACTCGAAAGACTTGATTTCAGCGGTGACACCGATTTTCGCCCAGTCAGCCTGAATCAGCTCAGCCATGCGGCGCGCATTCGGGTTGTAGGGACGTTGTACCGGCATAGCCCAGATATCGGTTTTCAGCTCCTTGACGCCGGCAATGTCCAGCAGTTTCCTGGCGGTTGCAGGATCGTACTTGTAATCCACGATATCGTCATTGTAAGACCACATGGTGGGTGGAATCGGGTTTTTCGCCGGTGAACCGGAACCCTTGAAGACCACGTCCAGAATAGCCTGCTTGTCGATAGCCATGCTCAGGGCCTGACGTACGGATTTGTTATCGAAAGGTGCCTTTGAAGTATTAAAGCCCAGGTAACCAACGTTCAGACCTGCCTGGCTCAGCAGGTTGATGTTCGGGTCTTTTTCCATCGCATCCAGATCGGCCGCGTTCGGATAAGGCATGATGTGACATTCACCGGCCTTCAGCTTCTGGAAACGCACGGTGGCATCGGTGGTGATCGCGTAAATCAGCTTGTCAATTTTCGGTGCGCCTTCCCAGTAGTCCTTGAATCCGTTGTAACGGATGACCGAGTCCTTCTTGTAGGAAACGAACTCGAAAGGACCGGTACCGATGGGGGCGTTATCGACGGTTTCCTGGGTGCCTTCAGTCTGCATTTTATCCGCGTACTCAGCGGATAGAATGGAAGCGAAGTCCATTGCCAGGTTGGAGATAAACGGTGCATCCGGCTGGTTCAGCGTGAATTTGACCGTGTAGTCATCAATCTTGTCGATGGATTTAAGCGCGGGGCCCATATCCATCCAGCCGAAGTACAGGTACTTGCCGCCGGAAACGCTGTGATAGGGGTGATCTGTCTTCCACTGCCGATTGAAACTGAAGAGAATGTCGTCGGCATTGAAATCGCGGGTCGGAGTGAAGTGCTTGTTGGAGTGCCACTTGACGCCTTTACGCAGTTTGAAGGTATATTCCGTGCCATCGGCGGATACGCTCCACGACTCGGCTAAACCGGGAACCACCTTGGTGGTGCCGGGCTCAAACTCGGTTAAACGGTTGTAGATGGGTTGTGCGGATGCATCAAAGTCGGTACCTGCAGAATGCAGACTCGGGTTAAATCCTCCGGGGCTGCCTTCGGAACAGAACACGAGTGTTTTACCGGCCGCAAGAGAGGCCGATGCAGTCACCGCCAGTGATATCGCCAGGGTTGTGCGAATTAAGCTTTTTCTCATTTTCAGTCCTCGCTACCTGTCTTTTTTACAAAGATTTATAGGTAATTGGTTGGATTATTTTTGGGTAATTCAACGTCTCATACGCTGGATTGGAATTGAACCTACTCGCCGCTCGGTTAATTGTCAAGGTTGGTCCAAAAAGGGTACAGGTTTCAGGCAACGCTTAAGTCGTGAGATCGCAGCTTTGCGGGCGCCAAACGATCACAACCGAACTGCTAGCCCGCGGCCCGGGTCGTCGCTGATGACGCGCTGGCCTGCGGCAGGGATACCGCCACATTCCAGCCGTGGCGGTCAGGCAATTTGCCGTACTGAATGCCGGTCAACTCATCGTACAGGCGCAGCGTTAATTCCCCGGGAGGGGTGGTAGCCACCTGGAATACCTCGCCCTTGAAGCCGATACTGGCCACGGGACAGATCACCGCCGCCGTACCTGCGCCGAAAACTTCTTCCAGCTCACCGCTGCGGAAGGCCGCCACCACTTCATCGATGGCAATGCGCCGCTCTTCCACCGGCAGGTCCCAGTCCTCGAGCAATGTAAGCACGCTGTCGCGCACTACACCCGGCAGGATCGAGCCACCCAGCGGGGGCGTTACCACCTTACCGCCGATCTTGAAGAAGATGTTCATCGCGCCGACCTCTTCCACGTAGCGGTGTTCGTTTCCATCCAGCCACAACACCTGGTCAAATCCCTGCTGCCGGCTTTCAAACCCCGGTAACAGGCTGGCGGCGTAGTTAGCGGCAGTCTTGGCTGCCCCCAGTCCACCGACGCTGGCAGCACGGGTAAAGCGGTCTTCGACGTACAGCGAGACGCCCTTTTGCAGGTTGCTAAAGTAGCTGCCCACCGGGGAAGTCATGATGATGAAGCGATAGCTGTTGGCGGCACGTACCTCCAACGTGGCCTCGGTACCGATGATCAGGGGCCGCACATAGAGTGAGTGGCCCCACTGCGAAGGCATCCAGTCGTGATCGAGGGTTATCAGCTGGCGCGTGGCCTCGATCATGATCTGACTCAGTTCTTCGACGGGCATGATCGGGATGCATAGCCGTTGACAGGAGTCATGCAGCCTGCGGGCATTCATGTCGGGGCGGAAGATACGCGCCTCGCCATCCACCCCGCGAAAGGTCTTGTAACCGTCGAATACCGTCTGCCCATAATGCAGCATGGCAACTCCGGGCTCCATGGCAAGTGCCTGGTAGGGGATAATCCGGGGATTCTTCCACGCAC
>JBATHL010000498.1:0-9706 GCA_049666745.1 Gammaproteobacteria bacterium | reverse complement strand
CATTGGTATTGTTGCAGAACATCTTAAATTAATTTCAAAAATTTCAGGCATCACCTTCGACATGAGCCCCAGTGCCACCTGGACTGAATCGACTGAAAAAGCCAAATCCGGAATAGTGGATATTTTATCCGAGACGGACGATTCCGATCTCAAATCCCACCTTGTTTTTACCAACAGCTATTTATCCAATCCAATCGTAATCGCGATGCATAACCGGGAAAACTACGTTGAAAGCATCTCGGTAATAAAAGACCGGAAACTCGCCCTGATTCGGGACTATGGCTATGCTTCGAAAATTCGCCGTCAATATCCGAAAATAGATTTCATTACTGTCGATGATATCCAGGATGGCCTTATTGCAGTATCCACTGGAGAGGTCGATGCGCTCTTGTGCACATTGGCTCTGTGCAGTTACACGATTGTTGAGCTTGGTCTCAATAATGTCAGAATTGTCGGTAAAACCGAGTTTGATACCAAGCTGGCACTGGGTGTACAAAAACAGCTTCCCGAACTGGTGTCCATATTAAACAAGGCCATAGACAGGATTAGCCCGGGGGAACAACAGGTCATACTCGATGCCTGGATCAGGCAAAAATTCGCGGCAAGAACTGACTATACGCTGGCCTTCCAGGTGACCGCGGTAGCCTTAATTCTGTTGGCGATATTCATCTTCTGGAATCGCCGTCTGTCGCAGGAAGTCGCGCTCAGGATGGCTACAGAAAGAGAACTTAATCAGGAAATGGTAAAGCGCGAAGCGGTTTCATCCGAACTTGAAAATCAAAACGCAGAACTGGAGCGCTTCGCCTACACGGTGTCGCATGATTTGAAAACACCCCTGGTTACGATTAAGGGGTTTCTCGGCTTGTTAGGTAAGGATCTTGACGCCGACGATATGGATCGGGTCGGAGATGACATAGAAAAAATTAACAGTGCTGCAGATAAGATGGCTGCGTTACTAGACGATTTGCTGGAGCTGGGCCGCATCGGTCGTGTCATTGGTGATCCGGTAAACTGCGACCTGTCCGAGATCGCGACCCAGGCCAGTCAGCTAATTGAAACCCAGATCGACCAGTTGGGAATAGAAATTGTTATCGATAGTATGCCATCGATACCAGGCGACAGGACAAGGCTCACTGAGGTTTTCCAGAATCTGATAGAAAATGCAATCAAGTTCATGGGTGATCAGGAATCACCATCTGTCCATATCGGCGCAGTTGAAAGAGACGGGACGATCTGTTGCTATGTGAAAGATAATGGCGTCGGAGTAGATGCCCGGTTCCAGGAGCAGATATTTGGCCTGTTTGAAAGGTTGAGCGCCGATGTCGGAGGCACTGGCGTAGGATTGGCGCTGGTGAAGCGCATTGTCGAGGTGCACGGCGGAAAAATCTGGGTTGAGTCCGAAGGCTCGGGCCTGGGCAGTACTTTCTGGGTTACCTTGCCAAAGGCCACATAACTAACGGCTAAAATAGAGACCCGATTTAACCACCTTCAAGCGAAAGCAGACCCACGACATTCAGGCGTCTGCTTTCGCAGGCAGGTGACCAACATTACTGTGTAGCGGCGTCATCCCGGATTGTCTCGACGCAGGTCCATCCGAAGGACTCCAGTTTAGTGATAAAGCCACTGGCTTTTTCGCCGCAATAAGCACCATCATTCTGTGCACTCCAAAGCACCTGGTCTTCGACGCCTTCGGTCAGTTTCTTGTAGACGACTTCGCAGGGCGCGGGGTTTGGTGTGGTTCGCTCTATATGTACCTCGCGTACATCGTTGCTATGGCGGCAGCTCCACGAATCGGCGTAGGCATTCAGTGATGTTAATAACGAGATGGAAAGTATCAGTATGGTTTGCTTGAGAACGGACATTGGTATTTGCTCCTTATGTAGAATTCGATGTGGACATGCACTGTCAGTAAACCAGTGCCAGGTCAGACTCGCGTAACTTAACTTAAAATTACGACAATTTCACCAGTGAATGCAGTACAGGGGCTGTTACTGCCGCTAATTGCGGCAACTATTTAACACGACGAGGTGATTTCAGACTGAAAAATTTAACCTATAGTAATAACTTGAACAGTTCGTAATACCTTTATTCACAACAGAGACCTGACATGGCGCGAATATCAACGGTAGTTTGTATGCTTATGGCATTGATAGTCGGGGGCTGTGCCACGACTGGAAGTGTAACCCCGGTGGAAAAGCGTGAGGCTATTCTTGCCATGAAAAATAAAGTTCTGTCCAGGCTCTACAAACTAAAGCCGGATGTTAAAACCCAGGTTTCCCGTGCCCCCGGCTACGCGGTATTCAGCAACGCCAATGTCAATATCGTTTTAGCCAGTTTCGGTGGTGGCCAGGGCGTTGTCAGAGATAATTTGAGCGGTAAATACACTTACATGAAGATGGGCGAGGTCGGTGTCGGCCTGGGTCTCGGTGCTAAAGACTTTCGCCTGGTATTTATCTTCCATGCCAATGATGTCATGGATCGTTTTGTGGAGAGTGGCTGGGCACTTGGCGCGCAAGCCGATGCGGCAGCCAAGGCCGAAGATAAGGGGGCCGCTGTCGGTGGCGAGATTACGGTCGATAACATGACTATATACCAGTTAACCGAGACAGGGCTGGCGCTGCAGGCGACAGTCAAAGGCACGAAATACTGGAAAGATGACGAGTTAAATTAACCCTTTCTCTATTTCTCCGGAATCTCGCGGGTTCGCCTGGCGATATAATCCAGTAGCGCCTCGTCGAGCGCCTCATCGATGGGCGGTGCTTCGTATTTGTTGAGCCATTGTCTGGCCTTGCGTACGCCGACCGCCTCGCTGTCGAGTCTGCCTTCGACATCCCATTGTTCGTAGGAATTATTATGCTGCGAATCGAAGATGAACAGGTTGCTGTTGAGGGTATGGGTTTCACCGAGAAAGTGTCCTCCGGGCCCGACCCGCTTGGCTGCGTCGAAGACTTCCTCGATGTCGCTAAAATCCGGACCCTGCAGGAAATGGTAAAACGCATCGAGCTGTTCGAAATCGATCATCGTCTTGCCGTAACCAACTGTTAGCGCGCCTTCGAGCATACCACCGGCCATGGTCATCCAGTTGGCATCGGATAGCATACTCGGGAATAACCCCCACATTGAATCGTAAGCGGCCTGCATGTCGCCCGATTTCGAGGTTGCGACATTTAGAATCGAGCGGTGCGGTAACTTGTAATGGCGAGCCATCGAGCTCGACAGGAACTGCACCATCGCCGAGTCCGGTGAACCGTGCACCGGCGCGCCACTATTGAGCGCGACGGTCATCGCCGGCACCCCGAACAGCATCGGTGCGCCGGGGCGGATGATTTGTGTCATCGCCATCGCCATCAGGGCCTCGGCAAGGACCACGCCAACCGTGCCGACGTTGCTCGCCGGCGTGCTCGCGGCCGCCATCGAGAACGGTGAACACATGACCGCCTGGTTGTTCATCGCGTAGACCTTGAGCGCATCGAGCATGGTTTCGTCCCACACCAGCGGTGAGTTGGCGTTGATCAGCGATGTGGTGACGGTGTTGTTGGTGGCAAACTCTTCACCGAATACGAGCTTCATCATATCTACCGTATCCTCGGCCCGTTCGCGCGCGGTGACGTTGCCGATGATCGGCTTATCCGAGTATTTCAATCCGCTGTAGGTCATGTGCATATGCCGATGCGGTACCGGGATATCGACCGGTTCGACAATGGTGCCGCCGGCGATATGTACCGTTGACGCCATGTGATTCAGCTTTTGCAGGTTGTTCAGATCCTCCAGCGTCGCGTAGCGACGTACGCCCTCCATGTCGCGTACAAAGGGTGCGCCGTAAGAAGGTGAGACCACCGCGTGACCGTCACCGATGCGTACCGTGCGTTCCGGGTTGCGCGCATGGTGCAGGTAGGAAGACGGGATCTTGCCGATCAGCTCGAGTAATTCCTCGCGCCCGATGCGGACGCGTTCACCGTCGATCTCGGCGCCGGTCTGGCGCCAGTAATCGAGCGATTCCTGGTCCTGAAAATCGCAACCGATTTCTTCCGCGACGCGCATCGCGAAATCATGGATCAGTTCCACGCCTTCCTGGTTGGTGACTTCCATGATCGGAATGCCACGTCTTATCTCCGGGTGATGCAAAACGGCGGCGCTTGCCACCGCCGCGCGTCGGGCTGCGCTGCCACCTTTTCTTCTGCGTCGTGTCGCCATGGCCAGTTTAGTCCTGGTTAAGGGGTTCGAGGCTGGCTTCGAGTTCAGCTAATGCCGCCTCGTCCAGATTTTGCAGGGGTGCGCGCACGCTGCCACCGTCGAAGCCGCGTAAGCGGCTGGCGGCCTTGACCTTCGGGATATATTGACCGCGCCAGATACAAAGCAGTGACGGAATCATGCGTTGCCACAATGCCATCGCGCCAGCATGATCGCTACTGGCGACCAGGTTATAGAGTTGCACGCTTTCTCGCGGCATGTAGTTGGCGCCGCCCCAGATGCAGCCCCGGGCGCCGGCGATAAAAGCGAACACGGTATTGGGATCGCAACCGTTCAGAACCGGGTAACCGGTGGCGAGGTATTCCTGGTGGGTCGTCAAATCGCCGGCACTGTCCTTGATGTAATTGAAGTGATCCAGTTGATTGAGTCTTTTGAACAATTCGACTGAAATCCCGATACCGGTGGTTTGCGGAATGTTGTAACCGACGATGTCGACTTCGATCCTGGTATCGATACTGCGATAAAACTCGAACAGGCCGTTGTCATCTTCGGGACCCTCGAGGTAAGGCGGCAGGATCATCAACGCGTCGGCCCCGAGCCCCTGTGCATGGCGCGAACGTGCAATCACTTCATCGACTACCAGTGCCGATGTCTGGCAAATCAGATTGCAACGACCGTCTATGCGCCGCGCACCGAGTTCGTAGAGCCGATTGCATTCGTCGCGTGTCAGGTAAGGGTGCTGGCCGGTACCTGCGCCGAGTACCAGGCCGTGAACCCCGGCATCGATGTAAACATCGATCAACGCTTCCCAGCGTGCATAATCAATGCTGCCATCGGCATGCATGGGTGTCTGCATTGCCAGGTTGATGCCATCGAGCTCGGCCATGTCTGCTGTCTCCGTTTAAAGCGTGAGGCCGATCTTGCGGCCGTCGTGAAATGCGTAGGGCGCCTGCCGCGGTGCGGCGGCATCGCCGATCACGTGAAAATCGATATCGGTTTCAGCCAGCGCCAGTTCGACCTCGTTGTAAACCACGTTGGTGGTGGCGGTGACGATCGCCGATGCTTCGACGCTAGAAGTGGATCCATCCAGCAGTGATCGAATCTCGGCGCGGTTGCCGTGCCAGTGCTCGATCACCGATTCGAGCATGAAGCGGGCTCCGAGTTTTGCCAGGCTGGCGCGAATTTGAAAATCCGCGGTGGTGTGCGTTAATTCCCTGCCGATCATCGGGTCGGGGGTGACGATAGTAACTTCGTGGCCCCTGTCGGCCAGGTACCAGGCGGTGCCGGTACCGCGCCAGTTACCGCCTTCGTCGAGGACGATCACCGTCTTGCCCAGGTCGGCCTGGTCACGAAAGACTTCCTCGCAGGGGAATACCTTGCCATGACTCAACCCGGGTAGCTCATCGGCGTCGGGCAGCCAGCGCTGTTTGACCAGCCCATCCGGTAAAGAGCCGGTTGCGAGCACGACTTCGTCGGCGCCGAACTCGAGAATGTCCTGTTCATCCATGGGCGAGAAATAGCGTACCTCGACGCCAAGATTTTCGAACTGTTGCAGGTACCAGCCCATCAGCTCGGTGACCTGGCCGCGGCGAGGCGCGAGGCCGGCGAGCCGAAATTGACCTCCCAGGTCGCCCAGCGCTTCGACCAGGGTAACCCGGTGACCACGCTCCGCGGCGACGCGAGCGGCTTCCATGCCCGCTGGTCCGCCACCGACCACCAGTATACTTTTCGGCATGGCGGTTTTATCGAATCGATCGCCACCCCATTCGAATTCACGTCCGGCTGACGGGTTGATCAGGCAGGAAATCCAGTAGTCACGCGAGCGCCGTCCCCAGCACATCTGGTTGCAGGAAATGCAGCCACGAATATCTGCCTCGCGTCCGGCCCGCGCCTTGTTCACCAGGTGAGGATCGGCTATCTGCCCGCGTACGATAGAAACCAGGTCTGAATCACCGCTGGCGATGGTGTAGTCGGCATTTTCGGGCGTACGGATATGGCTCTCGGCGGTTACTTTCGCGTGGTTGACGATTTGCTTGAGTGCCGCGGCGAGTGGCACCCCCTGTTTTTCGCCGTGGACAAAGGTCGGCATGACCCGGTCATAGTCGACGTAGTTACCCGAACCACAGGAGACGTAGTCGAGATTGCCGGTTTGATCATGCAGTGAAATCACTTCCTGGACATCTTCGAGGGTCATGACGAAAGGAGTGTTCGCGGCAAAACCGATGGACATACCGATGATGAAATCTTCGCCGCAGGCGGCGCGAATCGAATTGATGACTGACAACGACAGGCGGCATCGGTTTGCCAGCGATCCCCCCCACTGATCGTCGCGCTTGTTCGACCAGGCAGACCAGAATTGATCGAGCAGGCTGTGGTAGGCGGCGAAAATATCGACCCCGTCGAACCCCGCCGCCTGGCAACGCTGCGCTGCTTTGGTGAAACAGTCGATCACTTCCACGATCTCGACTACGCGCATCGCGTGGCTGCCGTCTGAATCGTGATAGGAGGCAAGTCCTGAAGGCGACCAGTGCGGCATGAACGACAGGGCAGAATCACCGTGCTGACCAACATGGTAAAGCTGTTGCAAAATGGTGGTGCCATGCGCGTGCACCGCGTCGGTAATTTTGCGGAAATGGGGGACGACTTCATCGTCGCAATGGCGGAAGTTGCCGCGCGTCAGTACCGCGGTCGCATGTACCGGCATCGGCTCGACCACGATCATGGCCGCACCGCCGATGGCGCGTTCTTCGTAGTAGCCGCGATGGCGTTCGCCGGGCAAGCCCAGGTCGGACATGTTGGCGGTATGCGCACCGAAGACGATGCGATTGTCGAGACGACGATGGCGCAGCTCCAGGGGTTGGAAAATATTACTGTATTGGGTCATGGGAATTCTTTATGTAATGCCAACGGATGAATATACCGATTGTGTCTTTATGAACAAAACGATATATTTTCATAACTTCCATCGAAATTTGTCATAATGCCGACACTGGATATCGATTCCATGCGTGCCCTGGCCGTGATCGTAGAATCCGGCGGCATAACCCGTGCCGCAAAACGCCTGAACCTGTCTCAATCGGCTGTCAGTCACAAGATGAAACGGCTTGAGCAAAAGCTTAACCGTAGCCTGTTTGCGCGCACGGATGGAAAGCTTGGCTTAAGTAGCGACGGTGAAAAATTACTCGATTACGCACAGCGCCTGGTCAAGTTGCATGACGAGGCTTATGCCAGCTTCCATCAGAGCGATCTGACCGGCGAGCTACGCCTCGGCATCACCGAGGACATCAGCGCACCCGGGATGGCGCAAATACTGTCGAGCTTCTCCACCAGTTTTCCCAATGTTGCGCTGACTTCACGGGTTGCCCATACCCCGGAACTGGTGCGCTGGTTGCGCGACGGGGAAATCGATATGGCGCTGATCGAGGTGTTTGAGTCCGAGCTACTGCCGACGGATCAGCGCCTGGGTCAACAACAGGTAGTGTGGCTACTGGCGGAGGACTTTGTGCTCGATACCACGCGGCCCATTCCATTCGTTGCCTATCATAAGGATTGTTTTTACAAGGCCTGGGCGGAACAGGCGCTGGCCGCCAGCGAGCGCAGTCTGCACGTGGTGTTCGAATGTCCGAGTATCGATGGCATGGTCAACGCGGTGCGTAGCGGCCTTGGTATCGGCCTGGTCAACCTGGGTGTGCTCGAGCAGCGTCAGCAAGGCGGACGTCGCAGCGACAGTCGGGGGCTTCGTATTGGCAATGCTGAGTTGCCGCAACCACCGCCGATCCAGCACGTGGCGCGCTGCTCGGCGGGTATTTCGACGCGGCAGATGGATAAGTTGCTGGAATCCATCAAAAATGAACTGGTCACCCGTTGATGAATGAAGCTGATTCCCCCAACCCGGTAGTCCTGGTATCCGGAGCCAGTAGCGGCATCGGCGCTGCCATTTGCCGCTTGCTGGTAGCGCGTCAGTTTCGCGTCGTCGCGGCGGCGCGTAACCAGGACAGGTTGGTGCAACTGGCAGCGCAGCTGGGTGATGCGCTTTACCCGCTGGTGCTCGACGTCACCGACAGTGCCGCCGTCAGTCAGATAGCGCAGTCTTTGCCAGAGGAATTCAGGGAGATCGCAGCGTTGGTCAATAATGCCGGGCACGACGTAGGCGGTCGACGAATGTTCGAGGAAGGTAGCGCCGAGCAGTGGTGCAATATTATCGAAACCAATGTTCAGGGCACGATACGACTTACCCACGCACTGATCGATGGCATGCTGGCTCGTGGCTCAGGGCACATTGTCAACATGGGTTCTATCGCGGGTCTGAAACCCTATGCCACCGGTACTGCCTACGTCAGTAGCAAATTCGCAGTCCACGGTTTCAGCGAAAGCCTGCGTCTCGATTACGCCGGCAGGGGGATTCGCATAACCGAAATCATGCCCGGCCTGGTGCGCTCCGGCTTTGCCGGGCAACGCCTCGGTGATGCGCGGCGGGCGGAGGCGTTTTATGACAGTTTCGAGCAATGCCTGCAGCCGGAGGATGTCGCGCAAACCGTGTTATACGCGCTGCAGCAACCGAAACATGTCGAGATAGCGCAACTGGTGGTATTACCAGTGTCGTAACAACGCATTCCCGATCCAGATTTTAGTTTCGAAAGATAAACGATTGGGTTAAGTTAGCGGGGTTTGTAAACGCCGGACTAGAGCATGATTCTGAAGGATATCAAAACCTGGGTTACGGTACCGCCGAGCGGTATCGGCGGTTCGTTCTGGGTGATCGTCAAAGTCACCACCGACGATGGCATCGAAGGCATTGGCGAATGTTATGGCATCCCGGTATCGGGCGATATTGCCTGCGCGATGGTCGAAGATACCTTCGAACGGTTTATTGCCGGCGAAGATCCGCATCATATCGAAACCATGTTCCGCCGGGTTTACTCAGCCGGCTTCACGCAACGCCCCGATATCAGCATGATGGGGGTATTCAGTGGCATCGAAATCGCCATTTGGGATATTCTCGGCAAGGCGCATGAGCAGCCGATCTACCAGTTGCTGGGTGGCAGGTTTCATGATCGCCTGCGCACCTACACCTATCTTTATCCCGAGGCGGTGACCGACGACGGCAATCCCGATGAAGGTGCCCCCGACGTGTACCACGATGGCGACGCGGCCGCCGCGCGCGCGCTCGACTATGTCGACATGGGCTTCACCGCGGTGAAGCAGGACCCCGCGGGGCCTTATGGCATTCAGGGCGGGCGTGAACTGTCGCTGACCGAATTGAGCCGTTGTGAAGACAACATACGCAAGATTCGTGAAGCAGTCGGCGACCGTGCCGATATCCTGTTCGGCACGCACGGCCAGATGACGACGTCATCCGCGATCCGACTGGCACGACGCCTCGAAGCTTACGATCCGCTGTGGTTTGAAGAACCCTGTCCGCCCGATCAGATGGAAGCCATTGGCAAGGTCGCAGCCTCGACAACAATCCCGGTGGCAACCGGCGAACGCCTGACCACGCGGGTAGAGTTCCACC
>JBATHL010000497.1:0-10765 GCA_049666745.1 Gammaproteobacteria bacterium | reverse complement strand
GTACCAACACAAGCTTAAATTAAACTTCACTTCCCGCCAGGTTGGCCTGAACCGTGAGATCCATCTGTCACGCCAGGCAGCCGACACTTTCGACGCGGCCGATTACTTCAATGTCATTCGTACATCGAGTATCGTCGTCGTTGGTTATCAGGAATCACGATACATCCACAAGCTCGACACGGACGAGCAAAGCAAATTGTTCAGAACCCTTTTCCGAGGCCCGGTATGCGTAATTATCTGCAGTCAGGGTAACCTGCTCCCGGAGTCGATGATAGAACTCTGTGAATCACGTGAAATCCCCGTGCTGCAATCAGAGCTTAGCGATTCCGAACTGCTCGAAAATACACGCTACCTGATAACGCGGGCTCTCGCCGATAATACTAACGAGCACGGCGTCTATATAGAGGTCTATAGTCTGGGCGTGTTCATCACCGGAAAAACCGCGGTAGGTAAGAGCGAACTGGCGCTGTCCCTCATCTCCCGGGGACACCGATTAATATCCGATGACGTGACTTTGTTTACCCGCAGCACCCCGGATGTGGTCGAAGGAAGTAGCCCGCAGCTACTTACCGATTTCCTCGAAGTACGTGGTCTCGGTGTGGTTAATGTGCGGGCGATGTTTGGCGCTAATGCGCTGAAGCGGAGCATGCCGCTGAGCTTAATTATCAACATGGTCGAGCTTGATCGAAACAACAGCACCGAATTTGACCGGCTGGGCAACAATCTAAAAACTCGCAGTATTCTCGGACTTGATTTCCCGGAGGTTACTCTCCCGGTTGCCCACGGCCGCAACCTTGCCGTACTGGTCGAAGCGGCGGCGCGCAACCACTTGTTGCACAACAGTGGATACAATGCCGCGCAGGATTTTATCGCTCGCCAAAACCAGGCCATTGTCCAGGATTCTGACCCTACCGACTAAGCCCATGAGGAGAACGACAAAGTGAAGCTGATAATTGTCAGCGGCCTTTCCGGATCCGGAAAAACCGTAGCCCTGCATACCCTGGAGGATGCCGGTTACTATTGTATCGATAATTTGCCACTCAGCATGCTCCCGGAACTGGTCGATAAATTGATCAACTCCTCGCCGCAGCCATATGATCTGGTGGCGATTGCAGTCGACGCCAGAAGCCGGGTTGATAACTCGGACCGATTCGAGGAAATCATGCGACTCATGGGGAAGCATCCGCTCGAGTTCAAAGTCCTGTTTCTGACCTCCGATACATCGAGGCTACTCAAACGCTTTAGCGAAACTCGCCGCAAACATCCGTTGTCGAGAGAAGGACTACCATTGGCCGACGCGATCCAGCAGGAAAAGAAACTGCTCGAAGATATACACGCAAACGCCGATATTGCTATCGACAGCTCAAACCTGAATGTGCACGAACTGCGGCAGTTAATCATTGATCGACTGGTGTCGCAATCAACTTCCGAAATGGGGATACTGATCCAGTCCTTCGGATTCAAGAACGGTGTACCCGCAGATGCCGATTTTGTATTCGATGTTCGCTGTCTGCCGAACCCCCACTGGGAAAAAGATCTAAAGCCTTTGACAGGGCGTGACCAGGCAGTCGTCGAGTACCTGCAGAATTACCCCGAAGTGGAGGAAATGTTTGCTTCAATTTATAATTTTCTGATCGACTGGATTCCACGCTTCGAAAAGGAAAATCGCAGCTACATGACAATATCGATTGGTTGCACCGGTGGTCAACACCGTTCCGTATATCTGGCCGAAAGAATCGTCGCGGCATTCAAACCGGCGCGAGACAATCTTTCCATCCGTCACCGGGATCTGTCATGAGTGTAGGTATCTTACTGGTAACGCACGAAAACATCGGGGCGCAACTCATGACTGTCTGCGATGCGATTTGTAAACAGCAGAAGACGGCAGTATCCCTGGTATCGGTGCCTGCCGATCTCAGACCCGAATTGCTGGGCAAATATGCCGATATGATCCGTACTGCCATGATCACGCAGGATAGTGACGATGGCTTGCTGGTGCTCACCGATGTGTACGGGGCGACGCCCGATAACCTGGCCAGGTATTTTAGTACAGAATGCAACGCACGAGTAGTCAGCGGGATAAACTTGCCGATGCTATTACGTGTATTAAACTACGCCGATCAATCACTGGAACAACTATGCGAAACGGCGTTAACAGGCGGTATAAAAGGGGTTCAACAGAGTAAGGAATGATTGCTGAAAATATAACCATAATAAACAAGCTCGGCCTACATGCGCGTGCTGCATCGAAGCTGGTTAACTGTGCAAGCCAGTTTGAAAGCGAGGTCTTTATTATTCGTAAAGACAATCGCATTAACGCCAAGAGCATCATGGGAGTTATGATGCTTGCCGCCAGCAAGGGCGTCGAGTTAGGGCTCGAAATCGAAGGTAACGACGAACAATCTTGTCGCGATGCCCTGGTTACCCTGATTAACGACCGCTTCGGCGAAAACGAATAACCTGGGGCCATGGTCGAAGACGATATCGAACAGCTGCGTCAGGACTTAGCGGTAGCATTAGATGCCGATGACAGCATTGAGATATCAAAAATCCTGAGCACGATCAGTGTAGCGGAAACTGCGATGCTGCTGGATTCTCTGCCGGCACAACAACGCAACTCGATCTGGCCACTGATCGAACCGGGTGAACTGGGTGCCGTGCTACTCGAAACCCAGGACGATATCAGCGATGCCAGACTGAAGTTGCTCGATGCCGAAGAAATCGCGGCCATAGTCGAAACCCTTGCGGATGTCGACGACCAGGCCGATATTATCCTCGCACTTCCGACCGACAAGCTCGTAGAAACCTTGCACACGCTGGATGCGCGCAAGCGTGAAAAGCTCGAGTCGGTGCTTTCCTACAGTGAAGATACCGCTGGCGGCCTGATGAATATCGATCAGGTCACCATCCGTGCCGACGTATCGCTCGACGTGGTATTGCGTTACCTGCGCATACGCGGCGAACTCCCCGATCATACAGATCAGCTATTTGTTACTGATCGTCACGACCATTACCTGGGAGCATTGTACCTGCGTGACCTGCTAACCAACGATCCCGATGACGAAGTCAGCACTATCATGCGTACCGATATCGATGCAATGCATGCGCATATGTCAGACACCGAGGTGGCGCGTGAATTTGAGTATTTCGATCTGATCAGTGCCCCGATCGTCGATGAGGAACATAAATTGATCGGTCGCATAACCATCGATGACGTGGTTGACGTAATTCGAGATGAAGGCGATCACTCGATCATGGGCATGGCAGGCCTGTCAGAAGAAGAAGATATGTTTTCCCCGGTTTTGACTACCTCCAAACGACGTGGCATATGGCTTGGAATAAACCTGCTGACAGCGTTTTTAGCGGCTTACGTTATCGGTTTTTTTGAGGATATTCTCGATCAGGTGGTGGCGCTCGCGATCCTGATAACGATCGTACCCAGCATGGGAGGTATTGCGGGTTCACAAACCCTGACAATCGCCATCCGTGGCCTGGCGTTAGGCCAGTTGGGAAGCTCAAATTACCGTTCGCTGATAAAAAAGGAGATTTTGGTTGGATTACTGAATGGGCTGTTATGGGCTTTGGTGGTCGCCTCATTTTCGATAGCCTGGTTTGGCAATTTTGGCATTGGCCTGGTCATCGCGTTTGCCCTGGTGGTAAACCTCGTGGCCGGTGCGCTAGCGGGAGCAGTAATACCCGTAATCTTGCGACAGATCGGCGTCGACCCGGCGATCGCGGGTGGCGTGGTATTGACGACAGTAACTGACGTCGTCGGGATTATTGCGTTTCTCGGTCTCGCCACCCTGGTACTGGGCTAGCTTGCGTATTCTCTTTTTTACGAGGGCGTCGAGATGCCGCTTTGATGGGGCGCACAACCCGATGTGCCAAAGGTAAATCGGGGGGAGGTCGATGCAGGCGTGGTTAACACTACGTCAATATCAAGCGCAGAGAGTATGTCCCGTCACAGCGAATATATCGGTGTCCGCAGCGGCTAATGGCTCATGAACAGACGGGCTACGTCGCGCGTCCGTTGCCTGGCCATCTGGCCAATTTCGCTAATATGCTCACTATCGATATCAATTCGATGCAGCGCCACCTCGTCGATCAATAGTTCAATGCCATCCCCACTTCTGCCGATACGATGCGTGTTAACCCAGGCGTCTGCAAGGTGAATCGCGCAGGCCGCCAGTTGATATTCGTCACTCTGCCCCGGTTCATGGTGCTTACCCACCGGTTCCCAGATCGACTGCGGTAAATTCCACAACTCGAGCAAACGGGCACCGATATCAGCATGCGAATAGTCTAGTATTTCCCTCTCCATAAGAAACAGACTCTGCCCTTCGGTCTCGTGGCGCTCCAGCAACTCGCACATCAAACCAGGTAATTTCAGATACATCACCAGCCGACCGATATCGTGCAGCAGTCCGGGTATATAAAAGCCGTCGGCATTTGCTAGCCGGGCCTGCTGGCCCAGTTCGCGCGCCATGATGCCGACTGCGATGCTGTGCTCCCAGAACGTCTCCATATTCACTGTGCCCGGAGGAATTCCTTCGAAGGCCTTGACTACGGCGGTAACCAGCACCAGCTCACGAATCTGGCGCAGGCCGATGGTGCCCACCGCACGCTCGATGGTTTCGATCCTGGTCGGAAAACTGTAAAACGCGCTATTCGCCATGCGCAGCATGCGCGCGCATAGATCCGGATCGCTGCGCAACAGGTTGGCGATTACCTCCATGGTCGAGGTCGGATCAACAATAGTTTCTTCCAGTCGATAGTAAATATCAGGCAGGCTTACCAGTTTGTCGACTTCCGCAACCAATAATTCAAGACCGCCGCTACCTTGCACTGCGGAAGTACTTGCTGGAACTACACTTGCCATACCGGAACGACCTTCTAACTTGAGGGTACACAATACTTAGATCGACCGGCACCCCGGTTTCTTTAATCTATTGTGCTTGACCGAAAGTCAAGACTTCCCTAAGGCCACAGCAATGCCGCACCATAAACGCCGCTGGCATCGCCGCGCTCGGCCTGCAGGATGGGGGTTTCGACAAAATCAGAGAATACGTAGTTGCGCAGCAACCCGGGAACTTCACGATAAATCGAATCGATATTCGACATGCCTCCACCAAGCACGATCACGTGTGGATCGAGGATATTGATCACGTGCGCCAGCGCACGGGCCATTTGATCGTGGTAGAGGTCGAGCATGGTACAGCAGGCAATGTCACCCGCAGCGGCGCCCGCGATAACATCCTGACTGCTAACCGAGTTGCCCGAACGGGTTTTATAGTTGTGTGCAAAACCGGGGCCCGAAAGAAAAGTTTCGATACAGGCCGTTTTGCCGCAGTAACAGGTGGGCGCACCGTCCTCGTTGCGTTGCCAGGGTAACGGGTTATGTCCCCACTCTCCGCTTATCGAATGAGGCCCATTCACCAGCTTACCGTCAATCACGATGCCACCCCCGGTACCGGTACCGATGATCACACCGAAGACCACCTTATAATTCCGGGCGGCGCCACCGAGCGCTTCCGAGAGTGCGAAACAATTGGCATCATTCTCGATACGAACCTCTCGCCCAAGCCGATCTTGCAGATCGCATAGAAACGGCTGGCCGTTCATGCAAACCGTATTGGAGTTGCGCAACAATCCCGATCCCGGTGAAATCGCACCAGGAATACCGACACCGATGCTCATGTCAAACTTGAATTTAGCCTGGACGGCGTCGACCAGGTCGGCGAGCATAGTCAGAATTTCGACGTAACTGCTGGCTGGGGTAGCAACCCGTTCGCGATAAATCGTCCGTTGTTCCGGGTCCAGCACTATTACCTCGGTTTTGCTGCCACCGAGGTCGATTCCCATTTTATATCTCATCTTGAGTCCCTTGAATTGTTCCCGCTGAAATCACCCAATACAAATTTTTTATATATATTTCCGCAAAATAATATTTTTTAATTGCCATAATTTTGCGGTAAATGAAATCAATGAGCTACAAGCCTTTGCTGACGCCATTTCTAGTAGAAATAATAGACTTATCCACAGGATATTCCCCATATCTCCACAGAACCATACACAACATAATGTACTTGACCTTCCGCCAAAACACACTATATTGTGTATCAGGTTGATTATTCACCTTTTTAACGAATAGTAAGGCTGGCTGGCTCAATCCTATCCACAATAAGTACAAATACTTGAGTTCGATAGTTATAAATTACTTTAACTGTCCGGGGGAAAGAAATAGCCATGAGTAATAAACGCGGATCACATCCGAGCATAACATCTTGAAATTACGGATCGGGCTATAAATGCAAAATATCGAATCACCCTTAACCGATACAGTCGTCGCACCCGTCGAGTCGGTAGCAGCGGTTACAGCAGACAATACCAGTGCACTCAGCAGTAAATACAACGTAGTACGCCGTAATGGCAAGTTAACCAGTTTTGACAAGGACAAGATTGCCATCGCAATGACCAAGGCATTTCTGGCTGTCGAGGGCGGACAGGCAGCAGCTTCGACCCGGGTTCATGAAACTGTCGAGCAATTGACCGACCTCGTGGTTGGGACCCTGACTCGACGTCAGCCTGATGGTGGCACCTTCCATATAGAAGATATCCAGGACCAGGTAGAACTGGCAATGATGCGCAATGGCGAACAGAAAATTGCGCGTGCTTATGTCCTTTACCGCGAAGAACGCGCGACTGCGCGAGCGCAGTGCAAGATAGATCCCCGGCAGGAAGTGCAGAATGATGAACGCATCGAGCTTAACGTAAAACTGGCAGACGGCAGTATCGTGCCGCTCGATACGAAGCGCCTGCAAATCGTCATCAGTTAAGCCTGCGAAGGTCTCGAAAGCGTCAGTGCCGAACGGGTTTTTGACGAAACCCTGAAGAACCTGTTTGATGGTGTCGCTATGAAGGATGTCAGTCCTACAGTGGTAATGAGTGCCCGTGGCCTCATCGACCGCGAACCCGAATACTCACAGGTTGCAGCACGCCTGTTACTCGACGAACTGCGTGCCGAATCATTAAGCTTTATTGGCGATGGCGAGCCGAGCGCAACCTTTACCGAAATGAGTGAACGTTACGGCAGTTATTTTGGCAGTTACATCAAGCGCGCCGTCAAGCTCGAATTACTCGACTCGGAATTACTCACATTTGACCTTGAACAACTCGGCCTGGCGCTCAAACCCGAGCGTGATCGACAGTTTACCTACCTCGGGCTACAAACCCTGTACGATCGTTACTTCATTCACCATGACGATGTACGTTTCGAATTGCCGCAGGCATTTTACATGCGTGTTGCCATGGGTCTGGCAATCAACGAAGTCCAGCGTGAAGAGCGCGCCATCGAATTTTACAACCTGCTGTCTTCCTTCGATTTCATGAGCAGCACCCCTACCCTGTTCAATTCGGGAACCCTGCGGCCACAATTGTCGAGCTGCTACCTGACCACGGTACCCGATGATCTCGATGGCATATTCAGTGCGATCAAGGATGACGCGATGCTATCGAAATTTGCCGGTGGACTGGGCAATGACTGGACGCGGGTGCGAGGCATGGGCTCACATATCAAGGGCACCAATGGTAAATCGCAAGGAGTAGTACCATTCTTGAAGGTAGCCAACGATACCGCGGTGGCGGTTAACCAGGGTGGTAAACGCAAGGGCGCGATGTGTGCCTACCTCGAAACCTGGCATCTGGATATCGAGGACTTTCTCGATCTGCGCAAAAACACCGGCGAAGAACGACGCCGCACACATGATATGAATACGGCTAACTGGATACCGGACTTATTCATGAAGCGGGTTGCCGAGGAAGGCCAGTGGACGCTTTTTTCTCCCTGTGAAGCCCCCGATTTACATGACCTCTATGGCGCTGATTTTGAAACAGTTTATGTGGCTTATGAAGAGAAAGTCGATCGCGGCGAAATCAAGTCTTTCCGCCGCATAAAGGCAATCGACCTGTGGCGCAAAATGCTCGGTATGCTATTTGAAACCGGCCATCCGTGGATGACTTTCAAGGATCCCTGCAATATCCGTTCACCGCAGCAGCATGTCGGCGTGGTGCACTCATCGAACCTGTGCACCGAGATTACCCTGAACACTTCCGATACCGAGATCGCGGTCTGTAATCTGGGTTCGGTCAACCTGCCTCAGCATGTCGACGAAAATGGCCTGAACCTGGAAAAACTCGAGCGAACCATCAATACCGCGATGCGCATGCTCGATAATGTAATTGATTACAATTACTACAGCGTACCGCAGGCTCGCACCTCCAACCTGCGTCATCGCCCGGTCGGACTCGGCATCATGGGATTCCAGGATGCGTTGTACAAGCGACATATTCCCTATGCGTCGGAAGAAGCGATCGAGTTTGCCGATGAATCGATGGAAGCAGTCAGTTACTACGCGATCCAGGCGTCGACCCATCTTGCCGAGGAACGCGGCACTTATTCCAGCTACCAGGGATCGCTATGGAGCCAGGGTATCCTGCCGATCGATTCGGTGGCAAAACTGCGTGAAACTCGCGGTGACTACCTGCAACAGGACGATAGCTCCCGCATGAACTGGGACAGTTTACGTGAGCGCGTGATGAATATCGGCATGCGTAATTCGAACACCATGGCAATTGCACCCACCGCAACCATTTCGAATATCTGTGGCGTCAGCCAGTCGATCGAACCGATTTACCAGAATCTGTTTGTCAAATCGAACCTGTCCGGTGAATTCACCGTGGTCAATCCTTACCTGGTCGATGATTTAAAGCGGCATGGCCTGTGGGACGATGTCATGGTCAACGATCTGAAGTACTACGATGGCAGCGTGCAAAGCATCGATCGGGTACCGGAAGAATTAAAGGCTATTTATTCGACCGCGTTCGAAGTCGATTCACGCTGGTTGGTCGAAGCGGGATCCCGCCGCCAGAAGTGGATCGACCAGGGGCAGTCGCTCAATCTCTACATGGCCGAACCCTCCGGTAAAAAATTGGACAACCTGTACAAACTAGCCTGGGTACGGGGCCTGAAAACAACCTATTACCTGCGTTCGCTGGGAGCGACCGCGGTTGAGAAATCCGCAACCCAGACAGCTGAACCGGCAGTCGAAGCAGAGCCAAAAGTCTGCTCAATTCTCGATCCGGATTGCGAAGCATGTCAATAACTGGCCATAGAATAATAAGCAGGAGAATAATATGTTGAACTGGGATGAACCATTAACCCCACAAGTATCGCGACCACCGGAACCGGCCATGGATGCGCCTGTGCCTGACGCAGAATCCGCGGCAATTCCTGTCGCGCGAGAGGAAAAAAGCGCTGACCAGGTAACCCGGCCTGCGCCAGTTCCAGCATCGGCCAAACCGATTAACCCTGAAGACAAACGGGTTGTAAATGGCCAGGCAGATATTAATCAGCTAGCGCCGTTCAAGTATCCCTGGGCCTGGGATTATTTCCTTAATGCCAACAAGAACCACTGGACTCCGCTCGATATCAACATGACCCAGGATGTGCATGATTACCAGCACAAACTCACCCTGGAAGAACGCCATGTGTATGAAAATGTGCTGTCTTACCTGACCACCTCGGATATTCTCGCGATGCGTAATATCGGGCTTGCCGTGATGGAGAAAATGACAGCGCCCGAATTACAGATTTATCAGGCTCGCCAGGTTTATGAGGAAGCAATGCATACCTGGACTTACCAGCATTGTATCGAAACCATCGGTCTCGACCAGGGCGAAATTTATAATCGTTATCGGGTGGTTCCGGAAATACACCACAAGATCCAGATGTGCAACCAGAGACTCGGTTCGGTACTGCGTCCCGACATCGACCTGACTGATCGCGATGAACTGGAAAACTTTGTCCTCGCCTATACCTTCTTTGCCGGCGTGTTCGAAGGCACCTGGTTTTATAACGGATTCAGCCCGATCTTCGCGTTACAACGGCGCGGACTGATGAAGGGCACCTCCGAGCAATTGCAATACATCATGCGTGACGAAGTTCTGCATGCTTCGTTCGGTATTCGGGTCTGCAAGCAGATCGTGCTGGAAGAGAATATCAAGCTCGATCCAAAAGTGATCCAGAACATGTGGGAAGAAGCCGAAGCCGCCGAAATGCAGTACGCGAAATTCCTGTTACCGGATCCGATCCTCGGCTACAGCGCTGAAGACCATATCGCGCAATTTCGCTTCATCGCCAACCGACGTGCTAACAAGCTCGACCATGCGATTCCATTCCCGGGTGCAGAAAACGCGCTACCGTGGCTGGACGAGCAGGCTAACCTGAAAAAGGAGAAAAACTTTTTTGAGACCCGCGTGACCGAGTATCAAACCGGTGGCGCCTTGAACTGGGACTAGTTTTAGACCGAATCAGAGTTACACGCGCTCTTCGGTTGTAACCTTGGGCCAGGTACCGGGATACCCCATATCCCGTTATCTGGCCTCCTTTTTTCTGGCCACGGAAAATTCTGCGTTAAATTTGACAGGTAACCGTCAGGGCCGGGTTGGCTTCAGCCGCTGTTGCGCGATTTAACTTCTTTCATGAAGCGATCCCGAATGACGACGGGATCGGTATCAATCACCGGCACTTTTATATTTCCCGATTCGCATTTACAGACAATAATTGTCATCTGATCGGAGTCAAGCGCCGCCTGCACAGCTGCTACCGCCTCCTGCGCCTGGCATTCGACAACATTTTCACAGCCGCAGGCACGGGCCACCGCTGCCAGGGAAGTTTTCTTGCCCGCGTAGGTGGGCTGGTCTCCGG
>JBATHL010000496.1:0-8468 GCA_049666745.1 Gammaproteobacteria bacterium | reverse complement strand
ATCTTACCCCCCAAAAGGAGAAATACCCGTATGCCCCGAGGTATCCCTTAGCAAGATCATGTTATTGCTTCAGGGATCCCTTAAACCAGTACTCTCTATGGGTATTCCAGTACCACCGCTCCTTCGTCCAGACAAAGGTTACTTCTGCCTGATCTCCATGCACGGTACCCTGCCATGCAATCTTACCGTGGGTTGGGCTCAAAGTTATCGCTTGAAAATGAATACTGTCGCCAGCCTGGCTGGCAGTATAGGCTGCGCCGGAGAAGTTGTATTTGTTGCAGGTAGTTGAGATAAACTGACCATTGTCGAAGACGATCTCTTCAGCTTCATTCGGATCGAGCTGCCGGCCTTTTTCACCATTGAAACCAGTAAACGTTTTCCCGTCCAGAAGATGAGATGTTTCCAGGGCGAGTATGGGATTAACAAACAGAACAAGGCAGGTAGCGATGATCAGGATGTTTATTTTCTGTCTGCTTGTCATGACAACCTCCTGCAGATTGCAGGCCGTCGAATCATCATAGCAGCCGGTCCGGTCTACCGGAAGCGGATACTCTATTCACGGTCGAAAACTTGCGTGGACGGCCGGTAAGCCCGGAAACTGCCTGAACTCGACTCTTGCACTTGCCACCGCCGACAAAATTTGTATGCCCTCGGGGCAAAGCCCTGATAGGCCTGATTGATTTAACGCAGTGTTTTCGCCATACTGCTGCCCATGGGGTTAGCGAACACCCCGTGAGGCGCAAGCCCAAGCTTCGCATCCGTAAAACCTAGTTCTGTTATTGGGCCTACGCCCTGCGCGGAACAAAACGATAGGAGAGGATGCGTAATGCCTTCACCCACTGAAATTACAGTAACCCAGCTTTCCCGTTTGATCGGCACCCCGGCAGCGCCTGTGATCATCGATGTGCGCATTGATGAAGATTTTGTGCAGGATCCCGATTTGATCCCGACCGCGATACGCCACCCACACCACGATATTGCCGCGCTCGCTCCCGAGCTTGGCGGTAAGCATGCCGTGATTTATTGTCAGAAGGGCAAGAAATTAAGCCAGGGCGCGATGGCGATACTGCGCAACCATCGAGTGCAGGCCGAGGCGCTTGAAGGCGGCCATTTTGCCTGGCGCGATGCCGGCGAATCGCTCGTGCCCGCGGCAAGCATCCCTGACGCGGATGGCGGCGGCGGTAGCGTCTGGGTTACCCGTCATCGACCCAAGATTGACCGTATGGCCTGTCCCTGGCTGATTCGTCGATTTGTCGATACCCGGGCCCAGTTCCTGTTTGTGCCCCCGGCGGAAGTACTTGCAGTCGCGGAGAAGTTCGACGCTACTCCGTTTGATGTCGAAAACGTTTTCTGGAGTCACCGTGGTGACAGCTGTACTTTCGACACTATGCTCGACGAATTTCGTCTCCAGACTGACGCATTGCAACACCTCGCGACGATTGTTCGCGGCGCGGACACTAAGCGCCTTGATCTTGCACCTGAAGTGCCGGGACTGCTTGCCGCATCTCTCGGGCTGTCTCGCATGTATCGCGATGACCTGGAGCAGATCGACGCCGGCATGTTGCTCTACGATGCGTTTTATCGTTGGGTGCGCGATGCCACTGACGAGACCCACGACTGGCCGCAGCCCGGCTCGAGGGGTTGAATCATGGAAAATATTGCAACTCGCGACGTCCGTCGTCAGCAGGCGCCTACGCTTGCGGAGGCTTTTGCCGTCTGGTTACGCATCGGCCTGTTATCCTTCGGCGGGCCTGCTGCACAGATTGCCCTGATGCATCGCGAGATCGTCGACAATAAGGGCTGGCTTACCGAGAAGCAGTATTTGAATGCGCTCAGCTTCTGCATGCTGCTGCCAGGCCCTGAGGCGATGCAGCTTGCGACCTATGCCGGTTGGCGACTGCACGGCACCCTCGGAGGCCTGGTCGCGGGGTTGCTATTTGTCTTGCCAGGGGCGGTGGTGATTCTTGCGCTGGCGTTGATCTATGGGCTATACGGCGATGTGCCACTGGTGAACGCACTGTTTCTCGGCGTTAAGGCGGCGGTAATCGTTATAGTCATCGAGGCCCTGTTCAGGGTCGCTAAACGAGCGCTGCATTTGCCGGAACACTGGTTAGTGGCGGCGATAGCGTTCGTCGGCATCTTTTTCCTGGCTTTGCCCTTCCCGGTTATCATCATAGCCGCCGCGGTGTTCGGGTTTATCCACGCAGGCACCAACAGCGTCGAAGACTGCCACGTTCCAGTGCGGCTTTCGCTTTCCGCCAGCTTTGGTACCGCCTCATTATGGCTGGTGATCTGGGGTGCGCCCCTGTTGGCGCTTGTCGCCTTCGATGACGGCGGCCTGTTACTCGAGATCAGCCTGTTTTTCTCCAAGCTGGCAGTGGTTACCTTCGGCGGCGCCTATGCCGTGCTCGCCTACCTGGGCCAGGATGTCGTGATCCAGCATGGATGGTTGACTGCCGGTGAAATGATGGATGGGCTCGGGCTTGCCGAAACCACCCCGGGCCCGTTGATTCTGGTCAACGAGTTTGTGGGTTTTCTGGCCGCATTTCGTGAGGGCGGGATCTGGTATGGGCTGCTAGCTGCGGCGGTCACGCTGTGGGCGACTTTTGTACCCTGTTTCCTGTGGATTTTTGTTGGTGCACCCTATATCGACTGGATCTGCGCGCAATCCCGTTTGCGCGGTGCGCTAACCGCGATCACCGCCGCGGTCGTCGGCGTTATACTAAACCTGTCGATCTGGTTTGCTCTGCATGTATTTTTCAATGACGTTTCCGTGCAAGTCCATGGCCCCCTGGTCCTGTGGCAACCGGAAATTGCTTCAATTGACTGGAGTGTGATCGCCCTGACGCTGCTATCTGCGTTGTTTTTATTTCGCTTTCACTGGAGCGTGTCACGGGTACTCCTGCTGTCATCAGTGAGCGGAATAGGACTGACGATGGTATTTGCTTAAAATCCCCACTGGAACAAGTGACAGTAAACTGGTCTCATCGAGTAAATCAATTAGCTTAACTATAATATTAAATATATAAGAAACAGGCACTTACCTTATTTTGAAATCATAGATTCTAAAGGTTTTAAAGATTCATTTCTTTAGCGCATCTGTACTTTTGCGAAGTGAGAACTCGCATACCATTTGACGCTTAGATTCTCTGAATAGTGTATAATAAGAACACTTTTTGTAATTAACGGGGGTTAAATAACAGGAAACGGCTGCGTCCATGAATTTCCTTTATAAACTTCTCTACCCCTGTCTAATACTCGCCTTGAGTGCTTGCGGCGGTGGTGGTGGTTCTGAATCTCAAGACGATGCAACTTTGTTGTCAGCACTCAGTGGCAAGATAACAACGTCGGAAGCGAATTATGTGGATAGTGATACCAATAACCCCGCCGCGTTTTACGCACCAAACAACACCGCAATTGACGCTCAGCTTATACCCAACGTAGCCACTATTGGTGGTTTTATGACTTCTGCCGTGACGGGCAATCCCGGTGATGTATTTCAAAGTTCGACCGATCAATCAGATATATTCCGGGTCATACTGAGCGCCAATCAAAATGTAACGCTCACTATAAGTGACATAGGGAATTCCCAGGATTTCGACCTTTATCTTTACCGGACCAGTGATACGAGTTCACCAGTTGCTTCATCCATCGGCACCGGGCAAATCGAAACGATCAATGTGCCAGGGGATGATGAGTATTTTATATGGCTACACGCTTTCTCAGGAACATCGAATTACGTTCTAACCGTTGGTCAACTGAACCCGGCGATGGTATCAAGCCAGGTGCTTCGTTTGGAAGATGAGTTTGTCCCGGGAGAGGTAATTACCAAAGCCAATCCAAATAGTGTGGTATTCCAGGGTCGTTCGACCATTTCGAATCAGTCTGTCGCCGCCAGGCATGGACTGCAGTCACTTCGAGGCAATATTAATCGAGCGGCTCTGTTTCGGCTGGCGCCAAATAATAGTTCCGCTGGCGCCGGCAAGACCACGCCGAACTGTTGTGGCGTTTTAATTGGAGGATACGACTTCTATATCAATGCCAGTCAGCGGGAAGCCTACGAGACGATAAAGGCGATAAAAAGATTAAGGCAAGATAAGACTATCGAGTATGCAGAGCCAAACTATATCCAGAAATCGACGGCTGTGCCGGATGACACCTATTACGATTTGCAATGGCACTATCCGCTGATCAATCTGCCGCAGGCATGGGACTATACCACTGGAGAATCCAGTGTGATTGTGGCGGTTGTCGATACGGGTGTTTTCCTCGCGCATCCAGACCTGGCCGCAAATCTCGTTCCTGGCTATGACTTTGTATCGAGTACGTCCATTTCGAATGATGGAAATGGAATCGATAATAATCCGGATGACCCCGGGGATGACCTGAACCCTGGTTATAGCAGTTATCATGGAACCCATGTCGCAGGCACGATAGCGGCGGTTTCTGATAATAACTCTGGTGTCGCGGGCGTCGCCCAAACAATAAAGTTAATGCCGGTCAGGGTTCTTGGGCTGGGCGGTGGTACTTCCTACGATGTTACCCAGGGCATCTTGTATGCTGCCGGGCTGACGAACGATTCCGGCACGACTCCCTCACAGCCGGCAGATATCATTAACCTGAGTCTTGGAGGACCGGGTTTTAGTGGTGCCCAACAAAATGCAATTACCGATGCCAGGAATGCAGGGGTTACTGTTATCGCGGCAGCAGGAAACCAGGGCTCGAATCAGGCATTCTTCCCAGCAGGTTACCAGGGAGTTATTTCTGTTAGCGCAGTGGGCTTTAATAAATTACTCGCCCCCTATTCTAACTACGGTAGTTCGATCGATGTTACAGCCCCGGGTGGGGACACCTCGGTTGATCGCAATGGTGATGGCTATGTCGATGGAGTGTTGAGCACTATGGCGAATGATTCGAGTGGTGTTCGCCAACCTATTTACAGGTTTTACCAGGGCACCTCGATGGCAAGTCCGCATGTAGCAGGCGTAGTCGCTTTAATGAAATCCATCCATGCCACGCTAACGCCCGATGAGGTTGACGCATTGATCGTCGCCGGCCAGATAACTGAAGATATATCAGGCGATGGCGAACTCAACCGTAATGATAGTTATGGATATGGTCTGATTGATGCCTTGAAAGCAGTGGAGCAAGCCACGGTGCTGGCAACAGGTAATTCACCGCCAACGGTTCTGACAGTCTCTCCCAGCGTCGCCTCGATTCAAAGTGCACAAACCAGTATTGAGTTAACTGTCGGGAAAAATGGCACTGATGCAATATCTGTTTCAAGTTTCAGCACTGATACCGCCTGGGCGACCTTGACTCCAGTCAGTATCGACCCAGATGGGTTAGGAACCTATGAGTTAAATGTAAATACTACAGGGCTCAGCGATGGCGTTTACAATGTGTTGGCTAATTTCCTGGCAGATACAAATACTACTATTTCGGCTACCATTAATGTAATTGTAAATACTGTTAACGTCAGTCCGGACGCGGGTCGAATTTATGTGCTTTTAATTGATCCGATTACGGGAGACCAGGTCTATTTTACTGAACAAGACCCGGTCGATGGAGAATATTCCTATTCAATTACCGGTGTCGAGTCGGGCGAATATTACATATTAGCGGGCAGCGATCTCGACAATAATCTGTTAATTTGCGAGGCGGGCGAATCCTGTGGGAGTTATCCGACGATGGGAGATACCACGGTGTTAAGTGTTGATAGCGACATGACTAATCTGGATTTCGATATTTCGTTTGATCAAAACCTCGACCCTGCCCGGTTCTTCGGCTCAGGCGTTGAAGTTGATCCCTTCCCCGATACAGTTCAATGACAGGTGTGCAGTGAAGTTAGCGGCTTTATTTTATTTATGTTTATTCTTGATATCGGCCTGCGACGCATCGGTGCTGACTGTGGAATCTGAACCCATTTATGCAGAAGTAATTTTTAAATCCAGGCAATGTCGTGCAGTAACGCCTGAACCCAGCCTGGAGGTGGTTGGTAGTCAGCAACAACTTGATCTTTTAGTGGCTGAATTTAATCGTCATACACTGGGCGCAACCCCCGGGTCTTACCCGGTTGATTTTACATCAATGAACGTCCTGGTTCTGGAGTTGGGTTATTGGCCTACGGCTGGCTATAGTTTCTCGATAAACGACACGAAGATTCGTGTGGAAAATAATGAAGCGTTCGTGGTAGTCGAATGGGCCGAGCCTCCAAAGGGTAGTATGCAAGCACAGGTAATCATTAACCCATGTGTAATTTTCACACTACCTAAAGCTGCCTACTCCAGCGTAACTGTTGATATTCGCAATAAAAACAGCCAGCACTCGGTTTCGCTAAACCAGCCGCTTTAATTTTTCGAGGCGCTCCCGGTTAGCGTAAAAAGCTAACAGTGGAAATTCAATCGTTTATTGCCATTGACCTGCGTCAACGCGCGAAATTTCAGAATTGTTATATTTTGATTCGAAAAAACATAACCGGACATATTGCATAGTTTAGTGTCTGGTTAGAGTTGACGAGAATAAACAGGCGTTAGTCACCTTGATTCATAACTGGCTGTGAAATTTTTTAGCAAATCTAATTAAGGAAACTATCTCCAAACTATCAATCACGACGATCCAGGAGTTCAGATGAGCGTCAAAGTAGAGGAGTTGATGACTAAGTCAGTCGTCACCGCGCAACCACATCAAAGTGTCGAGCATGTCCGTGGCATGCTCGAAAATAATTCCATCAGTGCCGTACCGGTGGTCGATAGCGATGGTCATCCGGTTGGTATCGTGTCATCGACTGATCTGGTGCGGGAGCTGAAACCAGGCTCGCCAATCAGCCGGGTCATGACCGAGAACGTCTACACGGTCCCGCAGTATGACGACACCAGTATTGCTGCGAGGGTTATGCGCAACCATAAGATACATCGGGTGGTGGTGACACACGAGAAGCAAGTCGTCGGTATGTTGAGTGCATTCGATCTGCTCGAACTCGTGGAGAATCACCGTTACGTGGCCAAAAATGCGCCGACACTGTCGAAGCGCAAAGGCGGGAAACGCCGCTAGCGGTTCATGGAAATTATGCTGATCGTTAACTTAATTCATTTTCTTGTTGAGATAAGTTAACGGCCACTATAACTTCGGGCAGCTTATTTTCGTATTTTGAGCAAAGGATCTTATCGTAATGGCTGATAATCTGAGAAATTTCAATCTGACTGTCGAAGAAATCAAGATTGTGAGAATGATGAAAGAATTGGCCGAAGGCCTCGAGAAGTTAGCTTTTGATGACCCACTCTCGCCACGAGCTGAATTTTTTCGCAAAGAAATTGATAAGCTGGAAGAAAAGCTGGAAGAGATCAGGGATCATACATTGATCAGATAATAACCTGTTAAACAGAGATTCTTTCCCGCGCAACTAGAAATCTGATCGCACTCGCCGGGTTCCGTATTCTGGTCACAATAGAGCATTGCATGATGCAATGCTGTGCTTATATATCCGGGTGTTTGTGCGACCATGGCATGGCTTTTTCGATGGCGGCAGCGATTCGTAAAGCGAGCGCATCGTCCCGCCGTCGAGCCACGATTTGAGTTGCCGTTGGCAGCCCGTCAGCGAAGCCGGAAGGCACAGATATGGCGGGGCATTGAGCCATGTAATTGAATGGCGAAGTCATATCCATGCACTCAAGCAGGCCCAGTTCGTTAACTCCGTCGAAATCCCAATCGCGCATTTCCACGGGCGGGGCAGTAATCGCCATGGTCGGGCACAGTAAGGCATGGTGATTATCCAGTACTGCGCCGAGTTTGTGCCAGTAACGGGTGCGTTCAAATTCCCACTGTCGCGCACTTACCGCGTCGGTTTCCAGACCCAATTCTATTAGCCTCACCAGGCCTTCGCTCATTCGCTCGCGATTTTCATCCAGTGGCACTTCGGTGATATGTTTATAGAAGGCCGCCATGAAGATACCCCAGCTGCCATACCATAGGTCGACAATTCTTTTGTCCCAGCCCAGGTCAATCTCCTGGATAACAGCCCCGGCATCTTTTAAAGCATTTGCCGTGTTGCGCAGATTAGTTTCTACATCTGGATCGACTGCGCAAAATCCGAGCGTAACATCGAGGGCAAACTGCATACCCTTTACGTCGTCAGGCGGGGGAATAGTCAGTTCGCAACGGGGTAGAGACTGAATGTCGGCAGCGTGCTCACCCTGCACGGTATCAAGAAAAAGTGTGGCGTCGCTGACGGTACGCGCCAGTGGTCCAAAATGTGAAATATTGCAGTAGGCTGTTTCGATGATATCCATTGGGATACGACCAAGGGTCGGTTTGAGCCCTACAATACCGCACAAAGCGGCGGGAATGCGCACGCTGCCGCCCATATCGGTGCCTTCGGCGATCGGTACACAGCCAGAAGCTACAGCAGCTCCCGATCCACCCGACGATCCGCCGGGTGTGCATGACCTGTTCCAGGGATTGCGCGTGAT
>JBATHL010000495.1:0-3939 GCA_049666745.1 Gammaproteobacteria bacterium | reverse complement strand
GCATAAATACCACCGTAAAAACGATCAGCATTATATTGCTTAACGCACCACCGATATCGCCGATAAAACGCTGAAAAAAGCTAACGATTCGTTGCGGATTTAGCACGTCTTTCAAACCGGACGCACTGACATCGACACCGCGTGCATCAAACCACGCCGAGACCTTAGCTACCAGTGCCTGCAACTCGGCCTGGTAACCCGGTAGATCGGCAGTAAAGGCAGCCCCCGCCGACCCTACAATAATAAAAATACCGGCAAAAAATACCAGCATGATAACGATTACTATTAATAGCGACAGCCAGGTCGGGACACTTCTTCGCATCAGTGCTTCGACCGGCACCAGTAAGATGATGGTGATAAACAGGGATAAAAGAAATGGAACGACGATAGCCGAGGCCAGTGTTGCCCCGCTAAGAACAATCACAACACCCGCAACCAGTAATATTGAATCCCCTACGCCCTTACCTGCACTGTGCGAATCGTCTTTCACGAAAGACTCTCTTTAACGAGCGCCATTCATACAAAAGCGAGGGGCTGTCATTGCTACATGCTATCGATGATCGCTTTCTTTTTGGCCTTGTATTCTGCAGGCGTGATGTAGCCACCGGCGGCGAGCTTGTCCAACTGGGCTATGCGTTGTTCTGGCGTTTGTGCCGCAGGTGCGGGAGCAGGCGCGGGTGCAGGTGCAGGTGCAGGTGCCGCCTGTCGCGATGAATTATAGGCCTGTTGTTCCTGCGCCGCCGTTTGGCGGTTCATATTACCAATGACCTTGGTTGCCAGCACACCGCCGATAAATGCACCCGCGTCACTGGCTAGAGCGGGCATACTCAGGCTTATGGTAGCAACCAGCAACGCGGCAGCAGTGCAGTTAATCATATTTGTTTTGATCGACATAATATTTCTCCTTAATTATCTGGTGGTACAGGCGCCGAAAACCATGAAACTGACACCCGGGCCTGATGAGGTGACCGTCATTTTTCCATTGGTTTTATCGATGCTGGCACTCCAGCCGCGGTGATTTTCTGTGCCCTGCAAAATGATTTGTTGATCGGTTGTCTCTGAATTTTTAATCGGTGAAACGACGTTGTTGCCGGTTTCATCGGTCGCGTGAATTTGCTGTTTTTCAAAATCGACAAACATGAACTGGGGCAAGTCGAAATGATTAGCGCTGCCTTCGCGGCAGCCGGGTCCGTTAGCACAGGCGATCACGTCGATCGCGGCGCACACCAGGCTTGCCTTCCCATCCAGACCAGCTGCTGACCCACCAACCGGCAAAAGCATGGCCGTGAGCCCAAGCGCGGGCAGTATCGAGCGTATTTTATTGCTCATTACGTTTCTCCTTTCTATAAAGTAGTAAAAACCAGGGTCAACCCCATTATTAAAATCTGTGCAAGCTAACGTGAGATAACTTAAAGTATAAATTTGTACTTAAACAGCCGCCCTGGCAACACGCAAGACCAGCGTGGCAGGTTCAGTTTCCAAAAAAATCATTTTATCCGTCATTATTATCCAGTTCCAGTCAAATACCGGGCTACTTGATCTAAGTCATTACTTAATTTTTGCAGCTTAATCATGTCATCGTAGCGGACTCAATAGGCATTAAAACTCAGGTTAAATACTAAAGCAGTTATGGCGCCACATAACCCTCGTAATGGGTGAGAAACGGGGGAATATCAACATGATTTCTTGTCTCGCGTCACACTACGGCGGGGTTACTCTCCCGCGAGCAATCTCTCTACGGTAACGGTTTATCGAGTTTTCTACCAAAGTAACTGTGTTGCACAACGGCGATCAGGATAGCCGTGGTCCAGCCAAACATGATGATCCCGGTGGCCGCTTCGAAGGATGCGAGGAGCCGCCAGCTTTGATCGAGAACGATATCGCCGTAGCCCAGCGTGGTGAAGGTAACCATGGAAAAATAAAATGCCGGCTCGAGCTCTTTTATCTCGCCCAATGCCATATAGGCGGACGCCCACAGCAACACTTCCAGGATTGAGGTAGTGGCCAGTACCAGGACTGTTTCACCGACCAGGTACGCACGAACCCTTAGCAGCCGCATTCTCAATGGCCCCTTATCCAGACGCAACAGATGCATCACGAAAATCATCCCCAAAAGGTGCATGCCACAGGTCACCAGCAGCAGAAAAGCACCAAGAATAATGTTCATTACCATGTTCCGGCTCCTCTAACTACTACTGTAGTAATCCCTTCCAGTAATCGGTTCTTTCATTCATTTCGTCCTTCGTGGCAGCCGGCAGCAACTCTACCGGGTTACGCTTGCCGCGAATTTCCCAACCGCCACCCAGCGACAGGTAAACCTGCACCAGGTTCGTATTCACGCTACCCTGCGTTGACGCGTACAGGTCCTGCTGTTGCGCGTGAGAAGTCAGCGTCGTGAGCAGTGTATTGAACTGAATCAGTCCGGATTGATACTGTATCGTCGCAGTATCCACCGCTCTTTGTGATGCCGCTACAGCCGTCTGGTATGCACCGAGCTGTTGATGCGATTTAAGGTAGGCGACAATGGCATTTTCAACATCACCCTGGGCTTGCAAAACCGTATCGCGATAATCGCTCAGCAGTTGCTGGAAACGCGCGTCCTGCAGCCTGACATTGCTCCTCAGACGGCCGTAGTTAAAAATATTCCAGTTGAACCCGGCAGATAAATCCCAGGTACTAGTCTCGTTTTCAAAAAGATTTTTCGAATCCTCAGAAGTACTGCCCACCGCACCGCCGATTGAAAAACTCGGGTATAAATCGGTGATGGCGAAACCGATCTGCGCACTTTGTGCGGCCAGCTGGCGTTCCGCTACCCGGATATCGGGCCGCCGGCGAATAATATCCTGCGGCATACCCAGCGCTATATTCGCCTTTACCGATGGAATTTCGCCTTTACCGTCCATCAGGTAACGGAAACTCTGCGGAGGTTCACCCAACAGAACGGCCAGCGAATTTTTCAACTGTTGCAGCGATAACTCCAACCCGAATCGATTTGCGATGCTGTTATAGACCAGCGTCTCGGCCTGATCAGCGTCCAGCTCACTGACTTGCCCGGCATCCAGCTTTGCCTGGGTTATGCGCAGGCTTTCCTGCTGGTCCTCGATGTTTGAATTCGCTACCTCGATCCGACGCTGGAAGGTGCGAATAAGGATATAGGTTTGTGCGACCTGCGAAACCAGCGATACCAGAGCGCCGTCATAACTGGCCACGCTGGCATCGAGCTGGGCCGCGGAGGATTCCACCTGCCGGCTGAAACGACCCCAGATATCTGCCTCCCAGCTCAGGTTGAAGCCGAGACTGTATTCATTGAAGGTTATCCCAGCGGATTTCTGTCGCGAAACCTGGCCGTCGATCGCCTGCTGTTGCGGATACTGATTGCCGATGGCAATGGCCAGTTGCTGCTGTGCCTGCAACACTCGAAGCCCGGCGGAGCGCAGGCTCAGGTTTTGTTGCAGCGCGCTGTTGACGAGCCAGTTAAGATCAGGGTCGTTAAATGTCGTTTCCCACCACCTGGGGCCAACCGGTGGCTCGGTTGAAACATACTGTTTGTCGATCTCGAGCCAGTCGGTTTCCACGACCACGGCGGGCTCCTGGTAATCTGGCCCCAGCTGCACGCATCCGGAGACGATCAGGGCTGACAAAAGTGCGAAGCCCGAAGCCTTCAGGATACGGCTCACTGAAGCAGCCTCACTGCAGCGCTGCCGGTACGGCCGGCACCGATTTGTCATGGTCGTCCGCCGTGGTATCGGTCATCACCAGCACCGAGGCGGTCGTCCCGACCCGCAGTGCGACGCCTTCGGGTAGCTCACCCAGGCGAATGCGCACCGGCACGCGCTGGGCCAGACGAATCCATTCAAAGGTCGGGCTGATATTGGGCAGTAAATCATCCCCGGTACTGCCATCATCCTGCGCGATACCCCAGCCCAGACTATCCACAGA
>JBATHL010000494.1:0-2040 GCA_049666745.1 Gammaproteobacteria bacterium | reverse complement strand
TTGATTTCCTGTCGGGAAAAAACGAGCTGATCACCCGGTCAGTCGCCGACCAGGGCAACATCGGCGCAGAGACACGCCTGAATATTTACCGGAACGCCTATCACATACGCCTGAAGCAGGCACTGGAAACCGATCATGAAATGCTGGGTATCTACCTGGGTGATGATTTATTTGAATTGATGGCGAATGGCTATATAGAAACGCATCCGTCAAATTTTACATCGCTGCGCCACTTTGGCGACCGGTTACCCGAGTATCTCAAACAGACCGAACCCTTCAACGGGCATCCGATTATCAGTGAACTGGCATTTTTCGAACGCAGACTGCTCGATGTATTTGATGCCGCGGATGCCGAACGAGTCCCGTTGTCTGCACTACAGGATATTCCTCCTGACGACTGGCCGGGCATGGTACTGCGCTTTCATCCCGGCACCTGGCTGTTTACCGCCGGCTGGAACAGCATCGAATGCTGGAAAGCCCTGAAGGCAGGACAAGCCCCGCCGGCTGCGCAATCGCAGGGGCATGCCTGCTGGCTGTTGTGGCGTGGAGAGGATCTGTTGTCCGGGTTCCGCCCGGTTAACGAGGATGAATATATGCTGCTTTCTCTGGCGATCGAGGGCAATTCATTCGCTGCGCTGTGCGAGTCATTATTGTCCCGGCATGATGAAGACCGGATTGGCGCAATCAGCCTCGATTACATTTCTCGCTGGTTTGAACAGGGAATCATAAAAGAGATCAGTCGAGGCCGACGCCAATAACTGCTGTTGACTCCAACCTCCTTTATGCAGCAGAAAATCACAAGACTGATGATGTATCCGGCCCCATTTATTCGACATGACGCCGTCGAAGGTACCAACCGTTATCGCAATTTCCCGAGCGTCTGGCACCCGCGCAACTCTGCCGCGCATTGGTCCGCTTATTCTTTCTCTCCAGAGTTTTGCTGTTTGATCATTCGCAGGCGCTATTCTTGAATGTCCCCCGCCTCCCTGTGTCTCCCGTCCGCCGATGATCAGGTGAATAAGACTCCATTGCTTTCCTTGTCGCCGAGTCTTTGATCCTGTTAGACGCGTAATTTCAGGTTTGAAAAGGGCGATATAAGCGACCAGAATGCCTACTCCCAGGGCCAATAGCTAATTGAATTAACAGCTTGCAGAGGTCCGACCCCGATTATCTGAAAAATGTACCCGGCCCCTTTATACTCGCCGTCTGTAGCTGGTCCGTAACAAGCGAAATCGCACGAGGGAGATATCAATGCAAACCGTTGCCTGGAAAAAAGCCGGCATTTTCATGCTGGTGATCAACTTCATTTTTACCACCTTCCCCGCCGCATCCTACGCAGGCCTGGTCGGTACCGATGAGATAGTTTCCGCCGATACCCGCAACCGGCAAATAACCGAGATCCGGAACGTACTGGCCCGGGACGAGGTAAGAACCCAGATGCTGGATCTGGGCGTCAATCCCGCGCACGTGGAAGAACGCCTCAACGCCCTGACCGATGCGGAACTGTCACAACTATCCACCGGGATCAAGGAACTGCCGGCAGGCGGCGACGCCGTCGCGGTGATCGGCATAGTTTTCATCGTGCTGCTGATCCTGGAATTACTGGGCGTGACGAACGTCTTCACCAAGATTTGAAGACGGTTATTTAAACAAGGGGCCGGATACTTTTATCGATGTTCTTGTGCATCGAAGACTAAATAGATGGCCCGCCCCCTGTATCTGATTTTATGCAGGAAATTATTACGATAAGCGGCCGGAAGGCCGCTTTTTTCGTTTGAATTTAAGCTGGAATAGAAGCTTGCAGAGGTCCGACCCGTTTATGGGATAAGGTGGCCGGATAGATTTTCCAAAATGTATCGGATAAGCAAAGGGGACTACTTTATTTGGCGACTCACTAAGCAAAGGGGACTGGTTTATTTGGCGACTCACGATCACGATGCTAGTGCGATTTCAAATAAATCTGTCCCATTTGCCCTCGATTTCAAATAAATTTGCCCCATTTGCCCCTCCCATTTGCCCATAGCAGGGGAAACCGGGATC
>JBATHL010000493.1:0-3608 GCA_049666745.1 Gammaproteobacteria bacterium | reverse complement strand
CACCAGGGGTACGCGGGTCGAACCCCCGACCATAACCACCTGGCCGATATCATTTTTAGAAATTCCGGCATCTCGTAAAGCCCGCCGACAGGCAGTCAGGGTTTTCTGGACCAGTGGCTGGATTAATTCATTAAACTGGTGTCGATCAATTGTTCCACTCCACTGCTGTTGCTGATACTCGATCAGAATCCCGGTCGATTCGGTGGTAGTGAGTTCTTCCTTGGCCTGTCGTGCTGCCAGCAGGATATGACGTGCCAGTTTGGTATCGATGTCGGCAAACCCGCCCTGCCTTATAATCCACTCTCCCAGGGCGTGATCCATATCATCACCACCCAGTGATGAATCCCCCCCGGTTGCCAGCACTTCAAACACGCCCTTGTTAAGCCGCAGAATCGAGATGTCGAAGGTACCACCACCAAGATCATAAACAGCAATCAGGCCATCAGCGTCCCGATCCAGACCGTATGCCACTGCAGCTGCAGTGGGTTCATTTAACAGGCGGAATAAATTTAACCCGGCCAGGGTCGCTGCATCGCGGGTTGCCTGGCGTTGCGCATCGTCAAAGTAAGCCGGTACCGTGATGACAACGCCATCGAGATCACCGCCGAGACTTTGAGTAGCGCGATGGGTTAGTGTTTTGAGAATTTCAGCGGATATTTCCACCGCACTCAAATCACCGCTTCGAGTACGGATTCTCGGCACGTTACTGCCTTCGCTGGTAACAAATTCGTAGGGGACTACATCGCCAAGTTGAATCACGTCTTGCCGGGCTCTCCCCATCAACCTTTTGATCGAAGCAATGCTGTTCAAAGGGTCGCTGGTTTGCAGCGCCTGCGCCTCGTATCCCACCAGGGTTTGCGCGTTACCGAAGTTGACCACCGATGGCAGTAAACTTCGCCCGTCCTCATCGGGTAAACAAATCGCCTCGCCGCTGCGCACCGTCGCCACTAACGAATTGGTTGTGCCGAGATCGATTCCCGCCGAGTGGCGATGTGCGTGCGGGACAGTTGCTTCTCCCGGTTCGGATATCTGTAGTAAGGCCATCAGAGCTCCTCCAGTTCGAACTGAAGCTCGGATAGCTGTTGCTGAATACGTTGAATAAACTGCATTTTTCGACTGCTCACTATGGCCTTGTCGAACTCCCCGGCTTTAAAGTGAGCGACAAATTCCCTGGCCAGTTCATCGGCTCGATGTGCCAGCCGGGTCTCGATCTTATGACTTTGTTGCAGTCCATCTTCGCCATGCCGACAGGATTCGACCTGCTCCCGTAAATCGATTTGTTCCATTAAAAACACGCTATCCGAGGTTGTAGTTGAATCATCAGGGATATCGGCTCCATTGATTTCCAGCAGGTAACGAGACCGCTTCACCGGATCCTGCAGCGTTTCATATGCCTGGTTTACCCAGGATGCCACCTGCACCGAAACACGTTTATCGTGTTCACTGGCGTTGACGTATCGATCAGGATGATAAGTCGCCTGCAGGCGTTGCTGTTCGGCATGTAAACGGCTGCAATCGATATCGAAAACAGGGTTTATTCCAAATAGCTCGAAATAATTTTGGCTAAGGTCCGGGGACTGCATAAAACTGGTGGTTAGAATTCAGATGGTAAAGCTTTCACCGCAGCCACAGGCATCCTTGGCATTGGGGTTTTTGAACTGGAATCCTTCATTGAGCCCGACCTTGGCAAAATCGACCTCGGTACCATCGAGGAAAACAAGGCTCTTTTTATCGACTACAACCTTGACGCCCTTCGTCTCGAATACTTCATCGTCATCCTGAAGCTCATCGACAAACTCGATAACATAGGCCAGTCCGGAGCAGCCAGTAGTTTTGACACCAAGGCGCAAACCGAGGCCCTTGCCGCGGTTGGCTATAAAATGCTGCACTCGAGATGCCGCCATATCGCTAAGATGAATTGCCATTTATATCTCTCTATACCGCTGCCTGGCGGATGACCGCGGGCAACTTGTTTACCAATTCCTGAAGTTTCATGATTAACATTTCGACATCCTGCAGACTGTTATCCATGCCAAAACTTACTCTTATTGCGTTCAAAGCGAGATTGTCCTCGACGCCCATCGCCGTGAGTACATGGCTGGGCGCGGTTACCGCGCTGTGGCAGGCCGAACCACTGGACAGTGCAAAACCGGCCCGATCCAGCTCCATCAACAGGGTTTCACCGTGGTAATAGGGCAACGCAAAATAAGTTGTATTCGGCAGCCGTGGCGCCTGCTGACCGAACACGACACTACCCGGGATGGCAGCCAGCCTGTTTTCAAAAAAGTCTCTAAGCTGTCCAAGATGGTGTTTCTTTTGCGCCATTTCAAGCCGCGCAACCTGTGCAGCCTTGCCCAGCCCCACGATTCCGGCAACGTTCTCGGTACCGCCGCGACGTTTATTTTCCTGATGTCCACCGCTGATCAGAATATTCTTCGGTTTCCGATTGACTATCAGCGCACCCACACCCTGTGGGCCGCGTAGCTTGTGGGCCGAAAAACTGAGTGCATCGATATCCAGCTGCTCCATATCGAGCGGAATCTTGCCGACGGCCTGGGTGGCATCACTATGTACCAGACAGGAATCACGATCGACCATGGCAGCCAACTCGGCAACCGGCTGGATCACACCAGTTTCATTGTTGGCATAAATAATTGATAACAACTGCGCATCAGCACTGGCAAGAACCGGACTGGCTGCCTGCAGGTCAATCAGACCGTCGTGATCAGGTTTCAGTAAAACCACTGCCTGCCCTTCAGCCTGCAGTTGCCTGAGTGGTTCGAGAATGCTGGGATGTTCTATTTCACTGCTGACAATGGGTCGCTCGATACTTCTATCGACATAACCTTTTAACAGCAGGTTGTTCGCTTCCGTTCCACCCGAGGTAAAAATAACGGCATTACTCGAGCAACCCAGCAGGCCCGCGACCTCCGCGCGTGCGGATTCAATTGCGGAACGCGCCATACGACCATAACTGTGCAGACTCGACGGATTGCCGGTCGGGTTCTGTAAAAACGGCAGCATTGCATCCACGACTTCCGGGTGCATCGGCGAGGTTGCGTTATGGTCGAGGTAAACGGGCATCGGTTTAAATCAGGTTGTGCTGCTTCTGGCGCAAATCATGGGCACGGGAAAGTTCCTGTACTTCGTCATTTCGCATCATGTCGGCGAGCGAGATCGTGGTCAGGTAATTTTCAATTTCTGTGCTCAGTTCTTGCCATAACTGTTCGGTCAGGCAGGGCTCATAACTTGGTGAGCCGTTGACGACATCCTTGTCCGCGACCTGCATTTCCTCATCGACCGCATTGATCACATCGGCAATGCAAACCTGGTCGGGCGAATCGCCCAGACTGTAACCACCACCCGGTCCACGGGTGCTCACTACCAGTTTGTTGCGCCGCATTTTGGCGAACAATTGTTCCAGGTACGAGAGTGAAATACCCTGCCGGATGGAGATATCGGCAAGCGAGACAGGACCGTGGTCGGAGTGCATGACAAGATCGAGCAGTGATGTCACTGCATAACGGCTTTTAGTGGATAGTCGCATCGTGGATAACGTTAACGTAAAACGAGCTCAGTATACAATCCTGACTAAAATGGTCAACTAT
>JBATHL010000492.1:0-3038 GCA_049666745.1 Gammaproteobacteria bacterium | reverse complement strand
AGGATTCCGGAAAAGACGAAGAATATCGAAGCCAGCGACAGGAACATGAAGCGGTAATGACGATTAGCCAACACTCGCAAAATACTCTTCGAATCGAGGCGAGCAAAATTGATATCGGCATCAGCGTCTACTTTTAGCAGCAATAACAACGGCAGCAATTGCATTACCCCCATCACCACGAAAGCAGTTCGCCAGTCGAATGAGGTGGCAAAGATACCGCCGACGAATCTGCCGCTGAAGCCCCCTAGAATGGTCGCTCCAATATAAAACCCCATCGCCCGGCGTACCATCGTCGCCGGCACCATGCTCGCACAGTAGGTCATCAGGGCGGTAAATATAGCTGGCAGCAGCATGCCCTGGCACAGGCGCAGCACTATGAGGTGCCAGAATTCGTCGGCAAAATAAAAACACAGCTGATCCAGGGCAAGCAGACTTAGCGCGACTGTCAGCATCAGGCGGGCGGGGATGGCCTGCAGGAAATATCCGTAAAGCGCCGGCGCAAATGCCAGCGGTAACATCGCCACGGTCATTAGTAACCCCGCCTCCCCCGCCGAAACGTCGAAGTTGGCCGCGAGTAAAGGCAGCATCGGTTGCGGGATGTACAGCGTGCTGAACGAAATGATGGTTGCGATCAGCGCTACGACCAGGTTACGCGTTAGAATCATTTTGCAGTCGCAAACTATACCACGGCAAATATCTGCTTGAAGGTAAACGCCTCTGCAGTGGGGCCTTTTTGGCGCAGGCACTGCAGGCGCTCGTCAGCTTGCGCGATAGTCGGAACAGTTCCGGCCGGGATCCACCATAGGACCGAGTAAACTTCGAGCATACGATCGAACCATTGCTTGCGCAACGCCATCACTTCGTTGTGGGCCGAACGGTACACATAGTTATGCAACGATTCGACATCTGTCCATACACTCATATTGACCAGGGAATCGGGACCAAAATGATCGATAGCAGTGGCATCGCCATCTTCAGTCTGTAAACGCCAGACAAACCCCGGCGATTCATCGGCCAGCGCATTGATATCTTCGAGGCGCGCGACGAAATCAGCCAGTTCAGGGGCATCAATCGCGAATTTCATTTTCGCGATATTGAGTTGGGCAAGATGATATGCGGACACTAGAGGACCTCGCTATGGGTTTCCTGCCATCATAGCAACTAGCTTCGTCATGCAGGAAGCCTGTCATACCGTATCCATGAATTTGTTTGCAACTGTATTTTGTCAGAACCCCCTTTACAGCATTACTGTCCGGAATAAACAACTGGTCGCAGATTCACTGTGTCGTAAGGCTACCTTGGGGATAAGCCCAAAAAAAGCCGCTTCCAAACGGCAAACAGCGCCGTTTGGCACGTCCGTGTGACCGCTTGGAGCTCGGCGTCCTGCCTCGCTACACTTTTTTGGGCTTACCCCCAAGGTAGCCACCAACTACTGTAAGGGAATCCGGCGCAGTCCCTAAGATGGGAAACAGAGACACTACTTTGATTTTTGTGGCTTATCTCCGAGCAGTGGCGTTTTTCTCCGCTAAGTAGTGTAGGCAAGTGGGAATCTACCAAGGCGCCGATATGGCGAGATCTCTGCTTCCGTGGTGCTGGTTCGCAAGGTATTCTGCAGGCTTCAACGATATAAAGGACGACAATGGAACTCTGGATTCCGTTAACCATCGCGGCGGCGTTTTTTCAAAACATCCGTTCGGCAATGCAGAAGCACCTCAAGGGCAAACTCACTACGCTGGGCGCTGCCTATGTCCGCTTCTTATACGCCTGGCCGATTGCATTGGTTTATTTCTTTGCCGTCGTCTATATCGAGGGACAGCCGCTGCCGGGAATCAATGCCGGTTTTCTCATTTATGCGTTACTCGGTGGGCTGTGCCAGATAATGTTCACCATTTTCCTGCTGTGGCTATTCTCATTTCATAATTTCGCGGTCGGCACGACGTTTTCCAAACTTGAAACCGTGATGGTGGCGATCTTCGGCCTGTTACTGCTGGGCGATAAATTGAATCCGGCGATCATCATTGCCATCGCGATGAGTACGGTGGGCCTGGTGGTGTTAAGTGCTGGCCAGGCAAAACTCAATATCAGTAACCTGCTCAACGGCTTATGGCGACTACCAACCCTGATCGGTCTCGCTTGCGCGGCCTGGCTGGGAATGAGCGTGGTGTTGTTTCGCGCCGCCTCGCTGTCGCTGGGACTGGAGAGTTTCCTGCTGGCGGCCGCGTTTACGCTGTTAATCGTGCTCATCCTGCAAATCGCCATCATGGGGGTTCTGATCGGGCTGCGTGAACCCGATCAATTAACTAAAGTGCTGCTTTACTGGCGTCCCGCGATGCTGGTCGGCATTAGCGGGGGGCTCGCTTCGATTGGCTGGTTTAGCGCCTTCACACTGCAAAACGCAACCTATGTACGCGCGCTTGGGCAGATCGAACTGCTGTTCACGTTTATCGTGACTTTGATGGTGTTTCGGGAAAAGGTTTCAACGCTGGAAATCGCCGGTATCACGCTGATTACCGCGTCAATTGTGCTTATCCTGCTAGCCGCCTAGCAATCGCCGAGCCGCAGTCCACGCAACTGGCGGAGCCTCCCATATCGGCGGTCAGGTTATCCGTCGCTCGAATCACATCCTCGATCGCCGTTACCACCGCGTCATGCGCATCCTGGTGCCCGAGGTGCTGTAGCATCATCGCCGCCGACCAGATTTGTCCGATCGGGTTGGCGATTCCCTGCCCCGCGATATCGGGTGCCGAACCGTGCACCGGTTCAAACATCGAAGGAAAGTTGCGTTCCGGGTTGATGTTGGCCGAGGGTGCAATTCCGATGGTGCCGGTCACACCCGGACCCAGATCCGACAGGATATCGCCAAACAGGTTGGAACCTACGACGACATCGAAGATTTCATGTTTGTTAACGTAGTGCGAGACCAGGATGTCGATATGATACTTATCCATCTCGATATGCGGATAATTTTCCGCCATGGCCGCGGCACGCTCGTCCCAGTAAGGCATGGTGTGGATGATACCGTTCGACTTGGTGGCCGA